>WLWR01000010.1 GCA_012103495.1 Legionellales bacterium | reverse complement strand
AGGTTGAACGTTGCCAAACATTTTTCTGGGTTACAGAGTTTAATTCTGTTTGAACTTTTGAAAAAGCGTTACACAAAAAAGCAGCCTCTTCTCGCCTTTGTTGATAGAGTAATTCTTTAATTTCTTGCTGATTCGTAGCGTTATTTACATTACGTATAAAAGCAGCAGTATGGGGATCATTTATAAGAGGTGGTGGTTCGAAATGCGTATCAAGGATTCTCTCACAATGACTTAAAAGCATCTCAATTTGTTTGGGGTCACGAAGTAATTGACAAGCAGACTCTATTTGTAAAGCTTGTAGAGGCGTTTTTTGGGTTAAGTGAGTCTCTCTAGTGATTCGACAAAGCTCATCTAATATGTAATTAAAGACGGCGGGTGCAATTTTTTCTCTCCGTTCAGCAAGCTGAGCGTCTTCGACGAACTCGATTTGGAATACAGTAATAACCAAGGGAAGTAATGCGAATACAATGTCAAACGCCAATAAAGGAACCGACTTTGGATCTTCCTGTATTAATATGTCACCCACTTTAATTAATGAATGGTGAAAGATAGTTGAATTATAATAATAACCACCCGATTGAGGCGTTACATAACAATGAGGGTAACCCTGTGCATCTTCCAAAGCTCGAGATAGAAACAGAGTTGATGATGGTACTGGTGCTATATTCTGCCACCAGAATTTTTTCAATAATTGGGAAACACGTTCCTTAGTGCTTATCTGTTGCTGTAAAAATTCCAAAGATTGGTTTGCTTCAATGACTATTTTTCGGGTTGTTTCATCCATTTTAAGGTCGTCATCTTTGGGGATTGCTTCTGTCAATATAGAGCGGCTTGTTGTTAAAAAAAATTGAAGGGCTTGTTGAGTGACTTGGCAGTCTCTATTAATGTCTTCCTGACCAGATTTATCTTCTTGTGTAAGGGTGTTTTCTTGGATGATTCTGGCAGTAGCTACCATGACTTGAGAAAATGAAGTAAGAACTCTTTGCTGTTGAATGGTGAATGATCCATTTGGGTTATCTACATCATCGCCGAGATCGTCTGCTGCATTTAAGACTAATTTTTCTAGGTACCAAGTGAAAAGGGAAGTCATGAGGGTTAAATATTCTTGAGCGTTAGGGTTCTTAGGTATTGTTTCGTGTGGTAAGTTATTTAGAGCCGTCTTAAATTGATTAGAAACCCTTTCCAAAAAAGGGTTGGAAGAATGTTGAAGGTCACTGATATCAAGATGATTGCGAAGCTCCATCCCTGTCTTAAGAATTCTTCGAAGAGTATCGTTACGCCCTGTCTTAAAAGTTCTTTGAAGAAAATCATCATTGTGACGCATAACATCCTCCTTGGTGAAATTGCTTCTAATTAGACCATATGATGAATATTTTGACAATAATAAATTGTTGACAAACAAATAAAAATCAAATAATCAAACAGTAACCCATTGAATAATATATTTTTTCAATAAGTCACAGAACAACAGAGGATGATATCAGTCAAGTGCAACAGGGGGTGAGAAAATAGAAGGCTTTTATCGTTTGTTTTTTTGGCATAACTCTAATTAAGCAAGGGTGTGTGATCGGTTGCATGATTGAGTTGGAGGATGAAACACAATTGCATTTTCGTTCCTGATCCAGTAGTTTGTCCAATCTAAACACAGGCCATCACTAGGCACCTGTGCAGGCTTTAATGATGATCTTGTTAAAAACATAATGAACCGCGGGTTTAAGTAAATGAAGCTTTGGATTTTGATCATGCTGGGGATGGCTTTGAATGGGTGCGCAGCGCCTGATTATTGGGACTATTTACGCCAGCCGCAGCAGCTAAGTCGTGCGTATCAAGATTGCCGAGCGCAAACTCAGCCGCATTGTGAGATTGTGTTGCAAGCCTGGCAAGACTATTGGCGATATGTCACTGAATATCAAGTCAATTCGGCCGATTATGGGCAACGTATTTTAGCCATACAACAACAAATGGTAGCGTTGCAAACTGAACTTGCCGAGGCAAAAGCGTCAAGCGATGAGACACTGCAACAGTCATATCAACAGAGTTTGCAACAATTACAGCGCGAATATCAAGGCCGATTGGCAGTGATCCGCAGTGGGCGAATACAATGAATATTTTGGTTAGCAACGATGATGGTGTGCATGCCCGAGGGATTCAATTGTTGGCGCAAACACTAGGCCGACTGGCCAAAGTACAAGTGGTTGCCCCCGATCGTGATCGCAGTGGAGCGAGTAATTCATTGACCTTAAGTTCACCGCTGCGCTGCACGGAATTGGAAAATGGTTTTCTATGTGTGGAAGGCACCCCCACCGATTGTGTGCATTTGGCGGTGACTGGATTGTTAGATTTCGCAGCAGACATGGTGATCTCTGGTATTAATGCCGGTGCTAATTTGGGTGATGATACTTTGTATTCTGGAACGGTGGCTGCGGCCATGGAAGGACGTAATTTAGGATTGCCTGCCTTGGCAATTTCTTTGTGTGGTGAACATCCACAACACTATGCGACCGCTGCACAAATAGCGACGTTGCTAGTAACGCAATTGCGGTACGATCCTTTGCCCGCCAAAACTATTTTGAATGTCAATGTGCCGGATAAACCGTTGGCGCAATTGGCTGGTATTGCGGTCACTCGGTTGGGTGCGCGCCATGTGGCCGAACCGGTGGTGCAGCAAACTGATCCGCGAGGACGACCCATTTACTGGATTGGGCCGGCGGGTGCTGAATTGGACTGTGGACCGGGAACTGATTTTCATGCGGTGAATCAAGGCTATGTATCGGTGACTCCGCTACAAATCGATTTAACCCATTACCAGGTGTTTGACCAGCTTTCCGGTTGGGTGAAACAGTTAACGTTATGATTGGTATTTTTTCACAAATATATGATCGGGTATTGCGTTGGTCACGTCATCGGCATGCACCTTACTATTTGGCGGGTGTGAGTTTTGCTGAATCAAGTTTTTTTCCTGTGCCACCGGATGTGATGCTTGCCAGTATGACTTTGGCCAACCCGGATCGGGCTTGGTGGTATGCTTTGTTAACCACGCTCAGTTCAGTGGTGGGTGGTTTGGTGGGTTATTTGATTGGTGCTTTATTTTTTGAATTGGCTGCCAGTTACATGAGTTATTTGGGCTATGAAACTGCTTATCAAACCGTACATCAATGGTTTACCCAATGGGGTTTTTGGATTGTATTTGTCGCTGGGTTTTCACCCATTCCTTATAAACTATTCACCATTGCCGCCGGTGCGATGCACATGGCGTTACTACCCTTTGTGGCAGCGTCGTTGATTGCTCGCGGCGCCCGGTTTTTTTTAGTGGCAGGCTTGTTGTATTTAGGTGGTGAAAAATTTGAAACCCATTTGCGGCGTTACATCGATTGGTTGGGGTGGTTGGTTGTTGTCTTGGCAGTGGTGGGTTATTTTATTTTTTGGTGATGCTAAAAATGATGGTTCAGTGGTGAAATCTTTATCGATTGTAATTGCCAAACTTTTAAGACATTATAAGAGCGCTTAAGATAATTGTACGGGGCTTTATGCGCCAATTTTGTGTCGTTTCATTGATGACTTGGTTCAAGAAAACAATCGGCTGTCTGTTGATATTAAGTCTGATCGCTTGTGCAAACAATCGATTGGCACCGATGGAACATGCAGCATATCGTCTGCATCCCAATCAAGCGGTGGCGACACATCAAGTGCAAACTGGGGAAACATTATATGCTATTGCCTGGCGGTACGATCAAGATTATCGAGATTTGGCGCGCTACAATGGTTTGGTTGAACCCTTTGCCATTCGTTCTGGGCAGACCATTTATTTAACGCAGCAAACACCAATAAAAAAACCAACATCAATTAAAAAAACGGCCACTTCCACAGCTCAAAAATCAGTACCACGAAAACCAGCATCTGCTTCGAACAAACCAGCAACATCGTCGTCGCAAAAGACAGCCACTGCGTCAACCAAACGAGCTGTACCACAATCACCAACAAAGTCGACATCGAGTGTCAATGCTTCATTTACTTGGCAATGGCCAACTCAAGGTGAGGTGATACGGACGTTTGCACCAAGCAAGGGTGAAAAAGGGATTAAAATCACCGGTCGTTCCGGTCAGGCAATCAAGGCTGCTGCCAATGGTGTGGTCGCTTACAGCGGTAGTGGGTTGCGTGGCTATGGTCAGTTGTTGATTATCAAACACAATCAAGATTATCTGAGTGCTTATGCACACAATCGCAAACTGTTGGTTAAGGAAGGTGATGTGGTCAAAGCAGGGCAAACCATTGCTGAAATGGGACATAGCGAAGCGACGCAAGTTATGCTACATTTTGAAATTCGAAAAGCGGGTAAACCCAAAGATCCATTATTATATTTACGCCAAATAGGTTAACACAAAGTAAGGATAACACGATGGCAGTAGACAAACGGGATGATGAAGAATTAGATGAAAGCAGTTTATCAGACACAGAAAATTTGACCGATGATGTTGACGACGATGCAGTGACTGACAGTGAAAAAGGCCAAGTCTTGGAATTGGCAGCCAGCCTACCCAATCGACATCCCACACGTAAATTAGCCCGCACTGCCGATCCGACCCAAATGTATTTAAGTGAAATTGGCTATTCACCTTTACTCAGCGCCGAAGAAGAAGTCCATTACGCTCGCTTAGCTCTCAAAGGGGAAGAAGCTGCCCGCCAAAAAATGATTGAATCCAATTTGCGGTTAGTGGTTAAAATCGCCCGACGTTATTTAAACCGTGGATTGGCATTGCTGGATTTAATTGAAGAAGGTAATTTAGGGTTGATGCGCGCTGTAGAGAAGTTTGATCCCGAACGCGGCTTTCGTTTCTCCACTTATGCGACTTGGTGGATTCGTCAAACCATTGAACGAGCAATTATGAATCAAACACGGACCATTCGGTTGCCGATTCATGTGGTGAAAGAATTAAATGTTTACTTACGTGCTGCCCGAAAATTAACGCAATTGTTGGATCATGAGCCAACTCCAGAAGAAATTGCCGAGTTGGTGGACAAACCCATCGAAGATGTCAAGCGCATGTTAAGCTTGAATGAAAAAATTAGTTCAGTGGATTCACCCATTGGTTACGATGATCATAAGTCGTTACTGGATACTTTGCCCGATGAACAAAGTGCTGATCCATCTGATATTTTGACCGATGAAAATTTAAGCGATCAAATAGAGAAATGGTTGGATGAATTAACGGATAATCAGCGAGAAGTTTTGGTTCGCCGATTTGGATTGCAAGGTTATGAACGAGCAACCTTAGAAGAGGTGGGGCAAGCCATCGGTCTTACCCGCGAACGTGTACGCCAAATTCAAGTAGAAGCCCTCAAAAACTTACGCCGCATCATTGAGCGAGCTGGCTTGAATGAAGAGGGTATTTTTGAATAGCCACTTTGTACTCATCTTTAGGTGCGATGGGTATTTTTCACCAATTAAATGGTCGACCGAAATAAGTAAAAGCCCACAATACAATTAAATAAGCGCTTAACAGTGCTTGTGATCCGGCAATGAATCGAACCCAGCCGGTGGCTTGCAAACGATAATCTTTATGTTGTAAACGTGTGATCCAATTGCTGATATTAAAATCCTGCCAGCCAATTTGAAAAGATGTGATCAAACTGAAATAACAGGCTACCCGCCATAAATGTAAATGGCGCTTCCATTTATGATGATGTTGCCGATGGATTTGACGCCCTGCAAGCACTTGATGGTGATGATATGGTGTTTGCCAAATAACCCAAATGGCGTGTCGCCGATTGCCCAGTTGCAAGGCAAACCAATAAGGTAGGGTAAATAGAATCATGGCGATTAAAAAAATCCGCAAAGGGCGTCCTGGATCGGCACCGTAATGACTGGGCAAATAAAATAAAATATAACTGAAGATCGCTTCCACATACCCGTAGCCGCCGCGTTGCCAAGCACTTTTCATTTGGCTGGTTTTCACCAGTGCAGTCACTTGTCGCTCCATTTGACGCATGCCATTGTCCATATACGCTGAACGCAACTCTGTGAGTGCGGGAATGCCCCAGTCTGAATCAAATTGAATCGTATCCAAATGTTTTGCGGTAGCCAGTGTGATGACGTTAGGCATTGTGTTGAGTTCGGGTTGATAGCGCGCATACGCCAAATCCGCTTGGGTTAAATCGGCATCGGTTAATTGGGCACGATCCAAGTTGGCACGAATGAGTTGACTGTTTTGTAAATTGGCTCGGGTCAAATTAGTGCGACTCAAATCGGTATCGGTTAAATTAGCGTTTGCCAAGTTAGCGTCGGTTAAATTGGCCTCAGCCAGTTTCGCATCGGTTAAATTGGCCCAACTTAAGGTAGCTTGGGTCAAATTGGCTGACATTAAATTGGCATTCATCAACAAAGCGCCCAATAAATTGGCTTGATGGAGTTGTGTTCGGCTTAAATTGGCATGTTGCAAACGCGCCTGGCTTAAATTAGCTTGATCTAAATTGGCATCTGCCAATATGGCATGGGTTAATTGGGAATGAGTTAGATTGGCTTCAACCAAATTCGCCCAGCGAAAATAAACTTGTTCTAAGTGAGCATTGCTCAATTGTGCTCGATGAAAATTGGCATAACTTAAATCCGCTCCAGCAAAATTGGCCCCAGTGAGATCGGCATGACTGAAATCCAAGCCACTGACATTGGCGCCGCATAAATTGATGGGTTGTTGCTGCGCCAGTAAGGCATCTACTTGTGTTTGGGTTAAGGTTTGGTTGCGGTAAGGACCGTTGCAGGAAGCAGTTTGTGCGTTGCTGAGGAAAAATCCCCCGAGCCCCAGCAAAATAATGAGAATTCTTGCTAATTGGATGGGCATCCGTTACCCTTTAAAAATTTAATTCTGTATCAAATTATAGTGAACAAATCAATGAGCAAACATGTTTTAGAGTTTGAGCAACCCATTGCTGAGTTGGAAGCGAAAATCAATGAATTACGTATGGTTGGCGATGACAGTGAAATCAATCTCCAAGAGGAAATTGCCCGACTGAAGACCAAATGTGAAACCTTGAGCGAATCTATTTTTGCCAATTTAACCCCATGGCAAATCACCCAACTGGCCCGTCACCCGGCGCGTCCGCACACGGCTGAATACATTGAAGCCATCTTTACCGAATTTGATGAATTGCATGGTGATCGTCATTATTCCAACGCTTCGGCGATTATGGGGGGCATTGCTCGCTTGGATGGGCAACCTGTGATGGTGATTGGTCATGAAAAAGGACGAAAAACCAAAGAAAAGATTTATCGTAATTTCGGGATGGCACGACCAGAAGGGTATCGTAAAGCATTACGCTTAATGGAAATGGCGGAAAAATTTAAAATGCCGATTGTCACGTTTATCGATACGCCTGGTGCTTATCCAGGGATTGGTGCGGAAGAACGCAATCAAAGCGAAGCAATTGCTCGTAATTTATTTGTCATGTCTAATTTAAAAGTTCCGATTATTTGCACGGTGATTGGTGAAGGGGGTTCTGGTGGCGCCTTGGCCATTGGCGTGGGTGATTACGTGATGATGTTGCAATACAGTGTATATTCGGTTATTTCTCCGGAAGGTTGTGCGTCTATTTTATGGAAGAGTGCGGACAAAGCTGCAGAAGCGGCCCAAGCCATGGGCGTTCATGCCGAACGTATTCTCGAATTGGGATTGATTGATGAAATTATTCCCGAGCCACGTGGCGGGGCACATCGTGATTTGCCCTTGGTGGTGGAACGATTGCAGCAAGCGTTGATTAAAAACTTAATCCAATTAAAAGAAATGCCTATGGATCGGCTATTAGAAAAACGTTACCAACGCTTAATGAATATTGGGGTGCAACACGATTAAACTCGTTGCTTGTGATGTTGACTACAAATTAAAAATCAATGACCAATCCAATCCTTTCTTCTCTTGAAGTAGCACTGTTACACGAATTAGCGCCGGCACCTTTATGGGTAGGGTATAGCGGTGGGTTGGATTCCACCGTCTTGTTACATTGGCTGACAACCCAATATCCTGTTGACCGAATTACCGCGGTGCATATTAATCATCAATTGCATCCGGCGGCCAACGATTGGCAAGCGCACGCACAGCAATTTTGTCAGCATCTGGGTGTGAATTGGCAATGCCAAACGGTACAAGTGTCTACCGATGCGGGGCAAAGTTTAGAAGAAGCTGCGCGTATTGCTCGTTATGAGGCTTTTGCATCGCAGGTGCCACCTGGAGGACATTTACTACTGGCTCATCATCGTCAAGATCAATTGGAAACCATGCTTTTGCAATTATTACGCGGCAGTGGGGTACAGGGATTGGCGGCGATGCCCACGATACGTTGTTGGCGGCAACGTTCGGTTCATCGCCTCATGCTGACTGTTTCACGTGCTGATATTTTACATTATGCGCAAACACATCAGTTACATTGGATTGAGGATGCGACCAATCACGATTTGACGTTTGCGCGTAATCAATTACGTCACCAATTAATTCCGATGATGCAACGCTATTGGCCGGGTGCCGAGCAGACGATTACCCGCAGTGCTCATTTATGCGGTGAAGCGGCGGAACTCCTGCAAGATTTGGCCGCGCTGGATTATGCTGGTTGTCAACATTTCAACCGACATCAATTATTGATCACGCCGTTGCGACGCTTATCACCAGCCAGACAACGCAACGTATTGCGATATTGGATCGCTCAATTGGGATATCGGGCTCCCAACTATGATAAATTGATTGCGCTACAAACTGATTTATTATTAGCGCGCTTGGATGCCAACCCCATTGTTCGGTGGGGCACTGTAGAAGTGCGGCGCTATCGTGACATTTTATTTGTTCATCCGTTATTATCACCGATAGACACATCTGAATATTGGCAATGGGATCTGACCCAGCCGTTAAAACTACCAGGCACATTAGGCCAATTAACTGCTATCCAAGTGGCTGCCGATCAACCACTGGGCACTGATTTGCCCATGGGGGAAACTCAGGTGACTGTCAGGTTACGCCAAGGCGGTGAATCGTGTTATTTACCCGGCCGCGCCGGTCGCCGATCGTTAAAAAAATTATTTCAAACGTGGGGGATCCCACCTTGGCAACGCGATCGTTTGCCATTGATCTTTTATCAAGACCAACTGATTGGTATCCCGGGTTGGTTATCGGGTCAATTACCAATCAAGCCGCAAACCGTGACTCGCTGGCAATGGGTATGGACTTGCGAATTGAGTTCGTGAAAAGTTGATCAAAGCACTTTATCTCGGGTAAACCAACAATGAATCATCTCGATTTGCTCGAAAATCGCCTTCATCTTCTGGTCTTGAGGGTGACGGCAGTCTTCGGTTTGATTTTTCACAGATTAAGGTACAATACGCGGTGAATTACATAGCGGGAAACGATAGGAATATGAGTAAAGCGCGGTGTCGGGTGGCGGTATTATACGGCGGCAAATCCAGTGAGCATGAAATTTCTATTATTTCAGCGGCCTCGGTGATGGCACAGTTGGATCCGCAGCGTTTTGACATTGTCCCGATTGCGATTGATAAACAAGGCGGTTGGTATCTGAATGCATTGGAAGATGTGTTTGATGCTGAGAATAAGCAATTGCAATTGTTAAGCTCGCGCTCTCAACCCTTGACCTTACAACTGATGCCTGATACTCAATTGCAATTGCCGTGGGATATTGCTTTTCCAGTCTTGCATGGTCACAACGGTGAAGATGGCGTGATTCAAGGATTCTTGGAAACGCTGCAAGCCCCATATGTTGGCTGTGGGGTGATGGGATCGGCTCTGGGAATGGATAAAGAATTAACCAAACGCCTGGCGATGGTGGCGGGATTGCCCACTTTAGACGCATTGTCATTCACTGAACAGGATTTGCAAATGCGTCCTGAGCGCACCCTAGCCAAAGTTGAACAAACTTTAGGTTGGCCGGTGTTTGTCAAACCGGTGCGCACCGGATCCAGTATTGGCATTCACAAAGTGTCACGACCGGATGATTTTCTATATTATTTACAGCAAGCGTTGCAATTTGATCACAAAGTGTTGGTTGAGTGTGGCGTGGATGCGCGTGAAATCGAATTGGCAGTGTTGGAAAATCCACAATTGGATAAATCCCCACTGGTGAGTTTGCCCGGTGAAGTTCTCTACGGCTCTCAACATGAATTTTACGATTACCAAGCCAAATATCATGATGCGGATCATTTACAGTTGCTGATCCCTGCACAATTAGATCACAGCACCCAGCAAGCGGTAACGGAAATGGCAGCGACGGTGTTTTCCACACTGCGGTGTAACGGGATGGCTCGGGTAGATTTTCTATTAGACAAAACGTCTGACCGCATTTATTTTAACGAATTAAACACCATTCCAGGGTTTACCTCCATGAGTATGTATCCATTGCTATGGGAAGCCAGTGGAATGAAATATCGGCAATTATTGACGCATTTGATTGATTTAGCCTTTGCTCGCTTTGAGCGCCAACAACAAATGGCGCATCAATGGCGAACATACCTTAACTAGGTTGCGAACAAATGGTGTGGATTCAAATCAAAAAATATCGTTATTTAATGATGATGGGGCTATTGCTAATCGTCGTGGGTGGTCTATGGTCTTGGCTGACTCACAGTCATCATTTCCCCATTCGCCATATCAAGGTTGAAGCGACTTATCAAAAAGTGACTCAACAAGAGTTAACTCAAGCCATCACCCCATATTTGCAAAAAAGTTTTTTCGGGTTGCCGGTCAATGCGCTTAAGCAGCGTATTTTACAAATTGCCTGGATAGACGATGTGATGGTGCAACGCATTTGGCCGGATACGGTACACATTCGTTTTACTGAGCAGGTGGCGGTTGTCCGCTGGGGACATCAAGCACTGTTTAATCCGCAAGGGGAATTATTTTTCCCTGCCAGTGACACTTTCCCACAGGATTTGCCCATATTAAGTGGTCCTGCCGGCATGGAACGACAAATCTTTCGAACTTATCGTGAGATGGATCAGATATTGACGGTGGTTGATTTGAGGATCGCGCAGGTCAAGGTGTCCCATCGATATGCGTGGACGGTGCGTTTAAACAATGGTAGCGAATTGATTTTAGGTAAGGAAAAACCCATACGTCGCTTGAAACGATTCATTGCAGTGCATGATCAATTATTTGCTGACCACGCACGAGTAGCCGAGTCCATTGATTTGCGCTATCCTGACGGCCTTGCAGTGCGGTGGCAGTAATCATTTGAATGGGTTCTAACAGATTAGGTGGCGTGATTCTATGGCGAAAAAACCAGATAAAAATTTAATCGTAGGTTTGGATATCGGTACTTCAAAGGTCGTGGCCATTGTCGGTGAAATGACCGCAGATGGTCAGATGGATGTCATTGGTATTGGTTCGCATCCTTCACGAGGATTAAAACGTGGAGTGGTGGTGAATATTGAAGCGACGGTGCAATCAATTCAACGTGCGGCGGAAGAAGCCGAATTAATGGCCGGATGTGAAATACATTCAGCGTTTACCGGCATTGCGGGCAGTCATATCAGTAGTTTTAATTCTCATGGCATCGTGCCTATCAAAGATTATGAAGTCACTTCGGCCGATGTTGCCCGGGTGCTTGAAGCGGCGCAAGCGGTGGCTATTCCAGCCGATCAAAAAATCCTGCATGTGTTGCCGCAAGAATTTATCGTCGATGATCAAGCAGGCATTCGCGAACCCATTGGTATGTCCGGTGTGCGGCTGGAAGCCAAAGTTCACATGGTGACCGGTGCGGTTAGTGCCGCGCAAAATATTGTTAAGTGTGTGCGTCGCTGTGGATTGGATGCGGCTGATGTTATTTTGGAACAATTAGCTTCTAGCCATGCCGTGTTGACTGAAGATGAAAAAGAATTGGGTGTGTGTTTAGTGGATATCGGTGGGGGGACCACTGACATTGCTTTGTTTACCGAAGGTGCTATTCGTCACACAGCCGTATTACCGATTGCTGGTAATCAAGTTACGAATGATATTGCCATTGCTTTTCGTACCCCCACGCAAGCGGCGGAAAATATTAAATTACGGTATGCCAGTGTTTTGCGTGATGCGGCGGTATCGAATGAATCGATTGCAGTGCCCAGTGCCAATGAACGTCCGGAAACCACAATTTCTTCCGAAATGTTGGCCGAAGTGGTTGCTGCTCGCTATGAAGAATTATTTAATTTGATACAAAATGAATTACGTCGCAGTGGGTTTGAAGAATTGATTGCTTCTGGCATTGTGCTCACCGGCGGTGCGGCAAAAGTCAACGGTGCCACGGCGTTGGCTGAACAAGTTTTTCAAACGCCAGTACGATTGGGGGCCCCAACCAATGTCAATGGGTTGAGTGAAGTGATCAACAATCCAATTTACGCCACGGGGATTGGGTTATTACTGCATGGTTGGCAATTGCAACAAGATGGTGTTTCTTTTCAATCGCAATTCAATAGTGGGCTGACCGGCGTGTGGCGACGAATGCGCGAATGGTTTCAGGGTAATTTTTAGACATTAAGTGATTTTGTGTTAGACTAACTTCTTTTTTTTTAAGCTCGCTTAGGAGATGTTCCAAATGTTTGAACTAATGGACGGTAACCAGAAACAAGCAGTGATTAAAGTGATTGGTGTGGGTGGCGGCGGCGGTAATGCCGTTGAGCATATGTTGGAACAAATGCTTAGTCAGAGCCTTGAACAAGTTGAATTTGTTTGTGCCAATACCGATTCTCAAGCCTTACAAAATTCCAATGCCTCCGTCAAAATTCAATTGGGCGAGCAAATTACCAAAGGATTAGGCGCTGGCGCCAATCCAGAGGTGGGTCGTCAATCTGCGGAAGAAGACCGCGAGCGTCTCAAAGAATTACTCAATGGATCCGATATGGTTTTTATTACCGCTGGCATGGGCGGGGGAACCGGTACCGGTGCGGCGCCGGTGGTGGCACAAATTGCTAAAGAACTGGGTATTTTAACCGTGGCGGTGGTCACCCGGCCTTTTAGTTTTGAAGGGCGACAACGTTCTGTGGTTGCTGATGAAGGTTTGCGTAATTTAAGTGCGCATGTGGATTCTTTAATTACCATTCCTAACAATAAATTACTCAGCGTGTTAGGAAAAAATGTTTCCTTACTGAATGCGTTTAAAGCTGCCAATAATGTATTACTAGGCGCGGTACAAGGAATCGCTGATTTAATCACCCGTCCAGGGTTGATCAATGTGGACTTTGCCGATGTGCGCACGGTGATGTCGGAAATGGGCATGGCGATGATGGGCAGTGGTAGTGCCAATGGTGAAGACCGCGCACGTTTGGCTGCTGAAGCAGCGGTTGCCAGTCCTTTGCTGGAAGATGTGGATTTGTCTGGTGCACGTGGGGTATTAGTCAATATCACTGCGGGCATGGATATGTCTATTGGAGAATTCGAAGAAGTGGGTGAAGTGGTCAAAGGGTTCATTTCTGATGATGCCACGGTGGTTGTGGGTACCGTGATTGATTCCAACATGAGTGATGAATTGCGGGTGACGGTGATTGTCACGGGTTTGGGACAATCACAAACGAACACGCGTGTCGGCAATAAAATGCGTACCAGTCATTTACTCAATACTAGCAATGCCACTCGACGTGATGGGGCGTTGGATTACCAACAATTGGAACGTCCAACCGTGATCCGCAAACAAGGACAAACCCCAACGACACCAGCCAGTACCAATCCTGCTGATCAAGGTGCTGATGTTGAATATTTAGATATCCCCGCTTTTTTACGGCGCAAACAGCAAGAAGAAGCATAATTTATTGGTATCTATTCACCAAAATTTCAAATCTCAAAGTCAGCTTTGACGCATCTTGAACGGTGGTGAATGGTTATGTTTATTGATGATTTAAAGTATTCTTAGCGGAGGATTTGATGGCTAAGCAACGTACAATTAGAAATCAGGTGCAGGCACAAGGCGTCGGCATCCATTCCGGCCAATCCATTTGTGTCACCTTATCTCCGGCACCGGAGGACAGTGGTATTATGTTTCGGCGTACCGATTGTGGCGTGGATATTCCTGCGGGTGTGCAACAGGTGGTGGATACTCAATTGTGCACGGCGCTAGGAAATGATCAAACCCGCATAGGCACGGTAGAACATTTATTGTCTGCGTTGGCGGGATTTGGCATTGATAAGGTATTGATTGATGTCGATGGTGCGGAAATTCCTATCATGGATGGCAGTGCTGAGCCATTTATCTTTTTATTGCAATCGGCTGGTGCGGTCGAACAATCGCAGGTAAAACAATTTTTGCGCGTCAAGCGCACGGTTCGGGTGACTCAAGGTGACAAGATGGCGGAGTTGAATCCACTGGAAAATGGATTGCGCTTTGATGTGACCATTGACTTTGATCACCCAGTGATTCAAGCCGGACCACAACGAGCGGTGTTTGATTTTTCTACGATGTCCTATTTAAAAGACATTAGCCGAGCACGTACGTTTGGTTTTTTACACGAGTATGAACAATTAAAAGCGATGAACTTAGCCTTGGGTGGCAGTTTGGAAAATGCCATTGTGTTGGATGACCAACAAGTGTTAAATGAAGATGGTTTGCGTTATCCAGATGAATTTGTTAAACACAAAATTTTGGATGCTTTTGGTGATTTATCATTGCTGGGATACAGTGTTCTCGGTGAATACCGCGCTTATAAAGCTGGCCATTCTTTAACTTATGACTTGGTACAAGCCGTGTTAGCCGATCCCAGTGCTTGGGAATTGGTGAATTTTGACGGTTGTCCCGCGCCCTTGGATTATCAGTGGGCTGTTGCTGCCTGAGGTTATGATAATAAACCCATCGTTATAGCTGATGCCCCACAAGTTTAAATCTTGCTAAAGAGTCATCTTTGGCGCAGGTTGGTGAATGGTTGTTGCTGATCCAATGCGTGGTGAGCATTGGCAAACCGGTTACTTTTCTGTTTTTTCTCGCGCCAAGTGCAACAAAGCTTGTTGCAAGGGTGCGGGTAAAAATTGCGCTGCCTGCGTGAGTTCACGACGCGTGGTTGGTGTTAACTGCGGGGTAGGCAAGGTGCTGGTGGGTGAAACTGCTGCCGATATTGCAGGGCGAACAATATATTGAATCTCGGTTAAATTTGGCAAAATGCCATCGCGACGCAATGCGTCACGCAGGGATGGTAACAAATAGCGCAGGTGAGTTCCCCAAGTGGCGTTGTGAGTGGCTAGAATTAGGCAACCTTGTCGAATGTTGGTAACCCAAACATGCTCGACTAGTTCTGCGGGTAGATAACCACGTAAGGTATTGTTTAATATGTCTAATTCAGATGTTCTCTGCAACAAATATTGTAATTTACCACCGGAATGATTGAGTAATTGTTTCATGCAACAGGTTCAGTCTGGGCCAATAAAGACAAACATTATTGCACATTTTTAGTGGAATTTGGTATGCTAGTGCTCCCCCGTATGTATTAAGGACTCTTTCTAAAATGAGCCGAAGAATTGAAGGCAACCCTAATCCAATTGACGTCATAGCCAAATTGTGGGGTCTCTATAAGCAACGTGCAGCAAAGCAACAAAGTTCATCGAATTTGATACTTTTTATATTAATGGCTATAGAGGCGGTTTCGCGTGATGTGGAAACAATTGCTAGCAACCATTTAAGCACTTCGGAGACCATTAAAAAAAGAGTAACTAATTTTTTCTTGAACAAAATAAGCTCTTATATAAAAAAGCTCCCAAAAAAAATAAAAAATACCAAGAGATTGAAAGCTTATACAGCCAGGTCTCAACAATATGTGTCTTCCGATGTTGGGGTACCATTATTAGATGAGGTGGTGAAAAACTCACGATCTGGTGGTGAGTTACCAACAGGCGAAGAGTTTTGGCAGGTACTTGAAAAAAGCTATCCTTTTATCTTAAAAAAAGTTGCTCATGGTTTTCTAGGCGAGTTAGGACGTCGGCAAGGAGCTTTTTCGATGGTTGTTGATGCGGTAGCAGCTGATGAGCATGGAACAAAAACAACCGGACAACCAGATGATCAGACAAGCAAAAGTATAGAAGAATTAGTAAACCATTTGAAGGACGAATTAAAACAGGATGAATCAAAGAAGAAATCAACTGATGAAGACTTAAAGACTATACGGCGTAAGCAAGGGGAAATTATTCTATTGATGTTGCCACGCGAATCAACAAACTTCATCAAGCTTACCGGGAATCTTAATGACACATGTAGTAACTATGAAGAAGTGCTTGCTTCATTTTTGGCTGAGGTTGAAATAAAAATTGAATCATCTGAAAGCAAGCCCGTTTCTACTCAAACAACTCGGGCAAACCAAAAAGCACAGATTCCTCAAACACTGACGGTGCTAACTGAGCGAGCACTTTGTAATTTATCTAAACGTACATTGGTAGAAGATTGTATGGGGTCAGCAGATGCCAAATTGTTTGAGCAAGAGCACAAGAAAATTCGAGAGAAACTCTTAGGCCACCTTAAGCGAAAACTCCCTCAAGAAAAGGTAGATGAGGAGCAAGTAGATGAGGAGCAAAAAGAAATGATTGACGATGATTTTTTGAGTAAATTAGACGTTAACACCATTAATCAAATTGAACCGGATGATTCAACAAGAAAAGTTTTATATTTGTTAAATGAAATTCAAAAAAGCTTTACCGAATTGCCAAAACTATTAATGCACGGTGACATTGAAAAAGCACAGGCTCAAATAACAAAGGTGGAAGAAAAATTTGAACAAAACAGACAGAATCCTAAATTTTGGGAAACGGAAAATTGCGTTAAAAGGGCATGGAAGCAGATAAAATGGTTTTTTATCTGTTGCAAGCACTTTTTAAGGCGAGAAGGTAAGCCAAGTTATTTAGTATCCGTGGCTAACTTTGGATCGAGGTTGCCAAGCGAATTTGCAAAACAAGCGCTTCCTTTACAAAGATTTTTCACCGCTGCTGCTAGTAAAAAAGAATTAAAAGAAGCTACTACAGAAGATACACAGCCAGATCAAGGGTACAGCCAGGCTACTGTCGTGTAAAGTACATGGCCACCTCTTTCAACAAGCTTGTATAAAAATTACAAACGGTACAACACTCATTGAGTGTATCAACATTTATTACACTGGCTGAAACTGCGAGCAAAAAGAGATACCGCAAAAAATTAGCAGTACCGGAGCGTGCGTAGGAAATAATCTCCAAAATAAAATCTAGCCGTCACCCGCCTGGCAATCAATACCCAACTTCAGTAGAATGCAGACACTTTTATTTAGCTTGAGTTGAAGGAAGATACCTCCATGTTATTTCTAATCGGTCAGCCTGCCTTATCTGCGTTTCGTTTGCAACATTTGATGGCTCAATTAAAACCAACGGTCACTTCCCTCAACGCGTATCAAGTTTATTTTGTGGTGACCAAGGCTGCCTTGAGTGAAGAAAATACCCAGCGATTAAGTCAATTGTTGCAAGCACAAATGGCGCAAGACTGTCCGGCGCATGGTTATTTAGCAGTGCCTAGAATCGGTACTTTATCGGCTTGGTCATCCAAAGCCACCGACATTGCTTGGCATTGTGGTTTGACGGACGTTCAACGCATTGAACATGGAACGTTGTACGTTAGCGATCAACCATTGACTGATTTGCAGCCACTTTATGATCGCATGACTCAAACCTTACTCACCAATGTCAGCGATGCGCAGGCATTGTTTGCCACGCAAGCGCCACAAACCTATCAAACCATCGATGTGTTAACCGGGGGTGCTAATGGGTTAACCCATGCCAATCAAACCATGGGATTAGCACTTAGCAGTGACGAAATCGATTACTTACAAAAACGGTTCACCGAATTAAATCGTAATCCCACCGATGTTGAATTAATGATGTTTGCTCAAGCCAATTCTGAACATTGCCGGCATAAAATTTTCAATGCAACGTTTACCATCGATGATGTGCAACAAGCACAAACGTTATTTCAAATGATTCAACACACCTATCAAACGCACCCCGGTGAAGTATTGTCGGCGTACCGTGACAATGCCGCAGTGGTGGAAGGGGCGCGCGCAAAACGTTGGTGGGCTGATCCGCATACGCAAGAGTATCAATAT
>WLWR01000219.1 GCA_012103495.1 Legionellales bacterium | reverse complement strand
TCTTGGATCATCAAACCCAGGCTGTTCGATCACTGCGGTATGGTTTTGTAAAATTTCCAACATGAATTCATCGGTCACTAATTTTTCATCGTATAAAGCATTGATTAAGGTGTAATGCCAGAAGGTTGCCCAGCCTTCATTCATAACTTTGGTATGGCGCTGTGGATAAAAATATTGTGCCACTTTGCGTACAATACGGATCACTTCACGTTGCCATGACTTCAATAGCGGTGCATTTTTTTCCAGAAAATATAGAATGTTTTCCTGTGGCTCTGTCGGAAAACGCTCATGATTTTTTGGTCGTTTGGTGGTGGTGTAATCAGGAATGGTACGCCACAATTCATTTACTTGTGTCTGTAAATAGTATTCACGGTTTTGTTGACGAATTTTTTCTTCTTGTAGTGATAGTTTTGGTGGATGTTGATATCGATCAACACCATAATTCATTAAGGCATGACAAGCATCTAATAATGTTTCAACCGCATCAATGCCATATTTTTCTTCGCAGCGAGTAATATAGTTTCGGGCAAAAATTAAATAATCAATGATTGCATCAGGGGTGGTCCACATATTAAATAAATAATTGCCTTTGAAAAATGAGTTGTGACCGTAACATGCATGAGCAATGACTAACGCTTGCATCGGCAGACTGTTTTCTTCAAGTAAATAAGCGATGCAAGGATTGGAATTGATCACCAATTCATAAGCCAAGCCCATGTGTCCACGCCGATATTGTTTTTCAACATTGACAAAATGTTTGCCAAACGACCAATGGTAATAACCTAATGGCATGCCTACTGATGCGTAAGCGCCCATCATCTGTTGTGCGGAAATAATTTCTAACTGATTGGGAAATGTTTTTAAGCCAAACTCACCAGCCAGATGGCCAATAGCGGTGTCATAACGAGTCAAATCAGCTACTGTCCATTCCGATCCTTTGGGAAGTGGTTGGCCAGTCATATGGTTAATCTCCAGTGACTAAATATTCAGACGCCGTTTGTTGAAATAAATCACGAAACACAGGATAAATTTCTTCTATTTTTTCAATCGTGCGCATGGTGAAATTAGGATGATGCTCAGCAACGCTTTGGTATGCTTGCCATAAACTTTGATGATGCCTTGGCATGATTTCAACATAAGTGAAATATTGCACATGAGGCATGATTTCATTCAATAGTAGTTGCTGGCAATAGGGTGAGTCGGCATTCCAATTATCACCATCAGAAGCTTGAGCGACATATATATTCCAATCTTGTTCTGGATATCGTTTGCTACTGATTTGATGCATGAGTTCCAAAGCACTGGAAACAACCGTACCGCCGGTTTCTCGAGAATAGAAAAATTCTTGTTCATCGACTTCTTTGGCTGATGTATGATGACGAATAAAAACAATTTCAATGTGTTCATAAGTGCGGGTTAAAAAGATATACAGGAGGATGAAAAATCGCTTGGCAATGTCTTTTTTTATTTCATCCATGGATCCGGAAACATCCATGAGACAGAACATCACCGCTTGGGTAGAAGGCACAGGCTGTTTGACTCGGTAATTGAAACGCAAATCAACTTTATCTAAAAATGGAATGACATTAATTTTATGTTGTAAATATTCAATTTCAGCTAATAGTTTATTTTTTTCTAACTGTGCTTGTTCATCATTAATGTCATCAGGAAGCACCGCCAACGCGTCTTTGGCTGTTTGCAAACGTGTTCGATAAGGTCCAGCAAAAGCCAAGCGTCTACCAATGGCTTGCCGCATGGACCGTACAACATTGATATTGGCTGCAGTTCCTGTAGTGGAAAATCCAGCTCGTATGTATTTATAATTAGGGATGCGGGTTAATTGTTTTTTTACAAGATCCGGCAATTCTAAATCTTCAAAATATAAATCCAAGAATTCTTCTCTAGATAATTCAAAAACAAAATCATCCTCATCTTCGCCTTGATCACTGGCACAGCTGCCACTACTGTTGGTTGATTTATTGTCTTTTTTAAGTCGATCACCCACTTCAAATTGGTGATTGCCAGGCAATATATGCTCTACGATACCACCAGGGGCATAATGAAAAATAGGCTCTGTAATATTTTTACTAGGAAGGGTGACTGATTCACCTTGGTCCATCTCAGTGATGCTGCGCTGACTGATCGCTTTGGCAATTTTTTGTTTAATTTGAGTACGATAACGACGCAGGAATCGTTGACGATTGATGGAACTTTTAACCGGGACATTGGTGCGACGATCAATAATTTGACTCATATCATTGTGATTTCCTAACTCGTAAATACCAATCGGCTAACAAACGAACTTGCTTTTGGGTATAACCTTTTTCTATCATCCGTTTGACAAAATCCTCATGCTTGTGTTTTTCTTTACTGCTTCCTTTGGCATTGAATGAAATAACCGGGAGCAAATCTTCTGTGCTACTGAACATTTTATGCTCAATCACAGAGCGTAATTTTTCATAACTATTCCACGCAGGATTGATACCTTGATTGCCAGCCTTGGCACGTAATACAAAATTGACCACTTCATTGCGGAAATCTTTGGGATTGCTAATACCAGCCGGTTTTTCAATTTTTTCCAACTCGTCATTCAAAG
>WLWR01000218.1 GCA_012103495.1 Legionellales bacterium | reverse complement strand
GCATGGGATGGATGCACGCAAAATTATTATTCGTCGCGGGTTTGTGGGGTTACCATTTGATGTGTGGTCATTATCGAAAAAAATTCGCTCAAGATGCCAATGTGCGCAGTGATACGTTTTTTCGATTTTTTAATGAATTTCCGGTGTTGCCTTTAATTGGCATTGTAATACTAGTGGTTGTGAAACCGTTTTAATTCACTCTGGGAATCTTAATTCGATGTGGATAATCCGTATCTATTCAGCAAAATTTTACACCTCGGGGAAACGTCAGCTTTGAGTGCAGATTGGAGGAAAAAGATGGTGAAAAAGCGCAGCATATCCCCATCGTAAATCCAAGAGTATGAAGAGTTGGTGGCCAGGACGCTATTTTTTAAGGATAAAAAATTCCACCAAACACGTGCGGTTGATGACTGCCGGTGATTGAGGTTAAATCCAAAGGGATGCGCGCCAAGGCTTGAGCCGCCATCCAAGCAAAAGCGGTGGCTTCCACCCACTGCGGATCTAGACCGTATAATTGGCTGGATGCCAGTGTGATAGTGCCTAAGTGATGTTGCAATCGTTGTTTTAAATAAATATTGTGAATACCACCACCACAGACAATCGCAGTGGTTGGAGACGTTGAAAGTTGATCAATGCCCTGAGCGATGGATTGAGCGGTCAATTCAACTAAGGTGGCTTGGACATCTGCCGGTTCGATACACGCTCCCAGAATTTTCAACTGTTGCTGTAACCATGCCAAATTAAATTGTTCACGACCGGTGCTTTTCGGGGGTGGTTGATGAAAATAATCTGTGGCAAGCAATTGATTCAGCAATGATGTATGCGGGGTTCCCTGACGGGCCCACTCGCCGTTAATATCGTATGGATCACCGTGGTGATGTTGATGCCAGGCGTCTAGCAAGACATTGCCCGGTCCAGTATCAAATCCACAACGGATCGTATTTTGATGAGGTAATTCGGTGATGTTTGCCATGCCGCCGAGGTTGATCACCACACGAGTTTCTTTTGTACTGGCAAACATTTGTTGATGAAACGCCGGTGCTAGTGGTGCGCCTTGCCCACCGTAAGCCAAATCAAGGGAGCGAAAGTACGCTACGGTTGGAATTTGGGTCAGTGCCGCGATCACTGAGGGGGCACCCCATTGAATGGAGTAAGGGTGGGATGTGCTTGGTTGGTGGTAAATAGTTTGACCGTGGCTGCCAATGGCATGAATGGCTGAAGCGGGGATGTTGCATTGCGTCAATAATCGGTGCGTGCTTTGTGCAAAGAGTTCACCCCATTGATAATCCCATTGCGCTGCATCGCTGAGTAAAATCGGTTGGTGGTACGTGTTTAACACGGCTTGGCGTAGTGGTTGTGGAATCGCTGTTTGGGTAGCAGCCAATACGGTTGGTTGATGATCTGAGACAATCTCGACTAATGTTGCGTCAATGCCATCTAAACTGGAACCTGACATCAACCCAATGTAGTAATTTGTCACGGGTGTCACCGGGTAAATTTCACGATTAAAACAATCCCTGCATCCTAGGTGGTTTGGTTCAAATTGTAAATAACATTGCGGTGGCAAATTTTCTTGTGTTTCATAGCATAATTGTTTACTTTTAACGCCTCTCATTACTTAGCAAATACATGCAGGACTTACCCATGGCCGATATGCTGGAATATTTAGAAGAACAGTTGATTGGATTAAGAGAAACAGGACTATATAAAGACGAGCGCATCATTGCTTCACCACAAGGGGCGCAAATCCAATTGAATGATGGTCATGAAGTCATTAATTTGTGTGCAAATAACTATTTGGGCTTGGCTGACCACAGTGGCTTGATCAAAGAAGCACAACGAGCATTGAATGAATTTGGGTTTGGCATGGCGTCGGTGCGTTTTATTTGTGGAACACAATCGATTCATAAAAAATTGGAACGACGCATTAGTGAATTTTTGCAAAAAGAAGATACCATTTTGTATTCATCCTGTTTTGACGCTAATGGCGGGTTGTTCGAAGCCATTTTGACCGATCAAGACGCGGTGATCAGTGATGAATTGAATCACGCCAGTATTATCGATGGTATTCGATTGTGTAAGGCGCAGCGGTTTCGCTATGCCAATAACAATATGCAGGATTTAGAAAAGAAACTGCAAGCGACGCAGGATGCCAGGTTTCGGTTGATTGCCACCGATGGGGTGTTTTCCATGGACGGTATTATTGCCAATTTAGCTGATATCTGTGAATTGGCGCACAAATACAATGCCTATGTGATGGTGGATGATTCACATGCTACGGGATTCATTGGTAAAAACGGCGGCGGAACGCCGGAATATTGTGGCGTGGTGGATCAAGTTGATATTGTTGCCAGTACGTTGGGTAAAGCGTTGGGAGGGGCTTCTGGTGGTTTTATCGCAGGACGTAAACCACTGGTGGAATGGTTGCGTCAGCGATCGCGTCCCTATTTATTTTCCAATAGCTTGGCACCCAGTACAGCCGCAGCTTCGCTGGAAGTGTTGGATTTAATCCAACATAATAACGATTTGCGATTGAAGCTACGGGAAAACAGTACTTACTTTCGCGCTGGGCTCACTCAATTAGGATTTAAATTGGTGAATGGTGAGCATCC
>WLWR01000217.1 GCA_012103495.1 Legionellales bacterium | reverse complement strand
AAAAACCAAAAGAAAAAGTTATGACTGAAAAAATGACCGAAAAAGAGTTATTAAAACAATTAAAAAATAAATTTTCATTTATTTGGGAGACGTTATGATAACGACTTTTGTTAAAAGTTTAAATATAAAATTGTAAAGATGGGAAATAAATAATTCAGCGGGGATGAAAAAATCCGACTGAGTGATATCAAATGCAACTGATCGATATCATTTTCTAATTAGCTGGAATACTGAACCACTAATTGTTGATAATTATAAAAACGTCGTGGATCGATTTGCTGTTTTTCCATTGCCGCTAAAATAGCACAACCAGGTTCTTGTTGGTGACGACAATCACGAAACTTGCATTGGCCAAGCCAGGGACGAAATTCAGTAAACCCTTGAGCGATTTGATTGGCTGGTAAATGCCACAACCCAAATTCACGCACTCCCGGAGAATCAATTAAATCACCACCACCGGTGAGGTGATACAAACGACTGGTGCTGGTGGTATGTTTACCATACGGTTGTTTGATTGATAAGTCACCGATGGCGATGGTTTCATGGGGTAATAAATAAGAAATCAATGAAGACTTGCCGACACCCGATTGACCGACAAATACACTGGTGAATGTTTTTAACTGATCTTTTAATTGAGTCAAGCCTTGTTGAGCTGGCACACTGGTATACATCACTGGATATTTCAATTGCATATAAAGATCGATAGTGGTTGTCAATTCATCGTCAGGTGTTAGCAAGTCGCATTTATTGATTAAAATCAGCGGTGATAAGTCGAGGGTAGCGCAGGCTACTAAATAACTGTCTAACAGAAGGGTACTGAATTTAGGTTTGATAGCAATCACGATAATGACTTGATCAATGTTCGCGGCAACCGGTTTGAGTTCGCCGCGTGCGGTGGGTTTGGCCAATACAGTCGCCCGTGGTTGTTTGGCCGTGATCACGCCTTGTTGGTTTTTCACCGGATGCCAAATGACACGATCACCGGCGACCAGCGATCCTAAATGTTGACGTAATGAGCAATGGTATAGCGTGCCATCGCTGGCCTCAACCATAGCATGCTTGCCATGTTGAGTGATCAATAGGCCCGATTGTTGTGTTGCATGCTGGGAAGTTAAGCGTTGTTGTTGTTGACGAGTAATTTGATGTTGCTGTTGTTGGGTGATGCGTCGTTTAGGCATGGTGCTGGCCGATTACAGAAGTTGGTTATCTAAAGCTTATGATACATGGCTAAAGTTGATTTAGTGATGAAAAAATTATACTAAAAGCACTAGCAGCATAAACGAATGACTTTGAAAAAGTCAAACCAACTCTGATGGGGCATAGTTGATGATCACCAATGACAAACGTGCGAACAAGACTCGCTGTTGGCCTGTTGCCTCAGTTGGTGTTTTAAGCTTCAAGTGGAATGGGTATAGAAGATTCGTTTTGTAAAAAAGAAATAACTTCATTATTATCAACTTACCTTGGTTTAACAATCGATCATCATGCAAATTTATCTCGTTGGTGGCGCGGTACGCGATCAATTGCTCAAACGACCGGTCACTGAACGGGATTGGGTGGTGGTAGGGGCCACGCCGCAGCAAATGTTAGCATTGGGTTATCAAGCGGTTGGCAAGGATTTTCCAGTGTTTTTGCATCCGCAAACCAAAGAAGAATATGCATTAGCGCGCACCGAGCGTAAATCGGGGCGTGGCTATCATGGGTTTGTGGTGGATGCCGGTGTGCGGGTGACATTGGAACAAGATTTGGCACGGCGTGATTTGACCATCAATGCCATTGCTCAAGATGCGCAAGGACAATTGATCGATCCATACGGCGGGTTGAAAGATTTAGCCGCTAAACAATTGCGCCATGTATCGCCCGCATTTGTTGAGGATCCGGTGCGGGTGTTGCGGGTGGCACGGTTTGCCGCGCGTTTTGCAAGATTGGGCTTTCAAATTGCCGAAGAAACTTGGCAATTGATGCGTGACATGGTGAACAATGGTGAAATTGATTATTTGGTTGCTGATCGCGTGTGGTTGGAATGGCACAAAACCTTGACGGAAGGGATGCCACAGGTTTTTTTACAAGTGTTGCAAGATTGTGGTGCTTTGCCACGCTTGTTTCCCATGTTTGAATCGCTGTTAACTCAAAACATCGAAGCGTTTGATTTGGTTCATCAATTGGTTAAGCAACAAACTCCAGTAAGACTTTGGTTTGCTGCTTTGTGTGGTTGGTTGTCCTCGACACAAGTTGATGAATTTTGCCAGCGTTATCCGGTGCCTAAAATCTATCAAAAATTGGCGTTGGCTTGTGCTCAATGGTTGCATCCCTATCAGCAAATGAAAACCTTTACCCCGCAAGCGGTGTTACAGCTTATCATGGCGCAGGATGCTTTGCGTCAACCACAGCGCTTACTGGATTTTTTGACGATTGCCAATGCTTACCATCAGACTGTGGCAAAAGTCACGGATGCGACGTGTTGGTCGGGACATGCTTTATTCATCAATGCGTTGCGAGCATTGCAACAATTGGATTTGCGTACCATTGCCCAGCAATATCAAGGTGAACAGATTAAAACAGCGGTGTATCAACGGCGGTTGGCTTGTGTGACTCGGGTGGTGGCGCAATGG
>WLWR01000216.1 GCA_012103495.1 Legionellales bacterium | reverse complement strand
TTAAATCGTTCCATCCGGCTGCCATGCTCCCTACGACAAAACCTGTGTCCATTCAGCAGAACAGCCATTGCACCCATTGCATTTTGTCGCCGCCTTCAGGAATTCTCGAATCTACTTTCTAGTCACGTAAACAAAGTAGGCTCCATGGACCGTTCCGTCCTCAGATTCAAACGATGCTGACAAGGTTTTCTTACCGGCTTTGACCGTTAAATCAAACGTCACTTCTTTGGCATTGGTTCCAATCGGTTTGGTGACAGTGACGTCACCGATTTGCAAGGTTGCCTTGACAGGTTTGATGGCCAGACCATCAGCAGTGCGGTAGGCTTTCGCGCCTGGCACGGGTGCACCAGGTGCAAGCGGTGCAGCAATCGGCAGATCAACTTCTTCGGGCCAACGTCGAAGACGAAACTGATATTCACCGGGCTCAAACACTTTCACATTCCAAAAATTTCGACACGTGTCGCTGTAAAAATTGAATTGCTTGAGGTGGCTTGCTTCCGCCATACACAACAGCAGGTACTTTTTCATCAAGACGACGTAGGCGGCGGCTCGCACCTTTCCCCACATCTTTGCGCACTTGCGCGCTAAATTCAATGTGTGCTGACATAATGTATTCTCCAAAACTTAAGCTAAAACGCTTTTACCAACCCTCGCGACCAAGGTTGGTAAAACAAGGCTTTTATCAAAAAAGCGGGCAATTGTAGCGTATTCACTTCATCAATGGAAGGTTTGAACAAAGAGTAGGCGGCTCGATAAGTGACAGCCTGAAGTGGAAAGGACCTACCTTAATATACGGTTTTTTGATGTTTGGGAATATTAAAAAATGGTGGTAACTATTCACCGCCGTTCAACGAAAAATCATCATTGACGCATCTTGAACGAAAGTGGTGCGTCAAAAGGCAAGACGTTAGGATAATCATCGTTGGTCAGTTTGACATGGAGTGTCAACCCTATTTGATTTTGCTATCATGCTCGCTGAATGAATGATTGGTTTAACAGGGAATTATCAAAAGGATGAGTAATCTTACTTTGCTAGAGCGGATTAATTGTTTACCCCAAACTGATGATAAAACGGATCCACATGTTTTACGTGCCAGGAGAAATCATGCACGATCGTATATGGTTTGGGATGAAGCGGAAGATCAAATCTTACTTTGCTTAATTGAAGAAGATAATTCGTTAGAGCATATATCCAGACAATTGAAGCGATCACATGGAGCCATAGACGCTAGGCTAAAAATATTAGGAGCTTGCGCTAAAGTAACAAAGAAGAGTGAAGATAATGATGAAAATTTTGCATTGTCGACACACCATGATCAGCATCGATTAAACACAGTGGATAAGAATGAAGTAAGGCAAGTTTTGCGATACTGGCGAAATTCTCTTGCGGATGCAGATAAAATGGGATTGCCACCTGAAAAAATTAAGCAAGGTGAAGAATTTACATTAAGAGAATTTAAGAGTGGCCATCTTGATTTTGGAAAAATCAAACACTTTTTTGACGAAGCAGAAAAAGAAATAAAGAAGAAGAATAAATACAGAAAAAAATATCAAAATAGACACTCAAAAGCACAGGAAGATGAAGTTGTTGTTAAAAAACTTGCTGTGTTAATCGCGCCATATGTTTTGGTAAAAAATCATGAGCATGGCAAGAGAAGTGGAGGGGAAAGAAGTCCAAGAGAATTATTTCCTTTGTGGCTTGTAGCAGATATAACCCGCGATGGTGAGTTGATTCCTTCTGAAGAGTCAACCTACCCATGGATAGAAAGAAAGTGTTTAACTCCCAATGAATCAAATTCAGAGAGCATCGGATTTCCTATTATTGGGGATGTTGAACAGGTCGACGAATTTTATACTCGCAATGTTGACTTATTTCCTGGGGGAAAACAAACATGGGAAGCATTATTTTCCTATGCACAGAATTTATTTTTATCAGTAATCGATAATGGTTCTGATGTTTTTATTGAACAAAACTTTTCTTTACTAGAAAAAGGCTATGTATTGCCTGTAAAAGACATTATCGAAGTGTCTAAAAGCTTGATTAGCACTTATGATCAGCATATTTATGAAAGCGATGAAAATATTCCTAAAATATTAAACCATTTTTGTGCTTTGAAAGATGATAAATGCATTGAAGATTTGTCTAAGGAAGAGCTTTTTATCGCTAGTGCCAAGCATCTGGCTCAGGCACAGCGACAATATCCTTTGGCAGAAAGCCAGCGTATTAGTTTAAGCTATTTTAATGCCGTGGAAGATAACAGAATTTTTCCTATTCATGGTCCACCAGGAACAGGGAAAACGACATTACTGTTGAGTGTTATCGTTTCTCAGTGGGTTGAATCAGCCATTCAAAATCAATATCCTCCTCTTTTAGTGGCTGCGTCTACAAATAACTTAGCAGTCTTGAATGTCTTGGATCATTTTAAAAAAGTCGGTCATGCTGATTTGGACAAACAATCCATTCGATGGTTACCTGATTTTGATGGTTACGGATTATATACCCATTCCACTTGCAGCTGCGAATTTTAAGCGTGCATTGAATGGCATCTTGCGCCGTTTTTCATGAAAAAAATCCTCGAATTAGCTCGCTAGTCCTGCGGTTTTTTTCAATCAAAACCCCGCA
>WLWR01000215.1 GCA_012103495.1 Legionellales bacterium | reverse complement strand
CAAATATAATGTTATCAATGACCGTTCCCAATCCATGTTATTTCCTTTTTTGGCTTCGAGAACCTAAAGCGTAATAACTTTTATGGATTGGGACTACCTATTTTCGACTTTTGATTCGCATATATACCCATTCCACCAAAATTTTAGACCTTGGGGAAAAACCAGCTTTGAGTGCAGATTGGACGAAAATTGTGCTAAAAAAGCGCAGCATAAAGGGCGTGGCGAGTGGTTACTTCATCACAAAGGACAGATACGGCTAATCAATCGAGCAAACATTGTGCCATTAAATCTGAGACAACAGCATTAAAAATCTCTAACTGACCCATGCCCATTAATCCAAACTTGTCGCCTGATTGGCACTGATAGAAACCACTCGCTGGTCATTAAATTTTAAGTGCAGTTTGATTTGGTATTGACCTTGATCTTGTGTGGTGATGTCATACTGCTTGCCTTCGATCAACTCCTGGCAAGAAGCATGCATTCGATTGGCGTAAAATAAATCACCCATGGTTTCATAATTGACTGCCTCATCTCCACCACTTAACGGATGTGGGTGGCGATCAGCAATTTCACGAGCATGCTCTTCACTGTCAGCAAAAACCAATTTCGTTTTACCATGTGGATTGTCCAATGGTTGTAATAGATACAAATGCATATTGAGGTCCTCCTTGATGAAATCTTCAATTGTTTCGCCATTCACACGCTGTTAACAGACATGGTTACAACTTCACTATAGCAAATTTTTATCTGTAAAATCAGCTCGATAATTGACGATCCACTACTTGAGTGATGCTGCAATCTGACCAAACATTCAGCGCTGTTTCCACCATATCAAACAAGACATATAAAGTTAAAATGACGCCCATCATGTGCAATGGAACATTCAACCCAGCCAACAAAGCACTGGCTAAGAAAAAACACCCCATTGGCACCGCAGCATTGCCAAACGCGGCCAAAGTTGCCACCACCACCCACAATAAACTATCGTACCAATGCAAAGTGAAACCATTACTCAGCATGACAAAGTGCACCGTGATAAAAATAAACGCAGCGCAGCCATTCATATTGATCACCGAACATAGAGGGATACCAAACTGAGCCACTTTGGGTGACACATGTTTTTCACGTGTCAAACAATCGATGGTTACCGGCAATGTTGCCGCAGAAGATCGGGTAAAAAAAGCAGTGACCAACGCTGGGAATACTCGCTTGACCAACTCCGGTGAAGAAACGTTATGAAACTTCAAGAATATAGGCAACACTACCAATCCTTGAATCAAATTCGCCAATAAGATACACACGCTGTACCAAACCAACTCACGTAACACATGACTGTTTTGTTGAATTTCTTGAAATAAAATGACGGTAAATGCCCACACTACCACTGGTAAGATCAATACAATTACTTTTGCCAACTGCATGAAGACATTGAGCAAACTATGAAACAATCCATGCACCATTTTCTGCTGTTCTTTGGGTAAATAAAATGCGGCCAACCCAATTAATAAAGCAATCAATACCACACCCAATACATTATGCTCAGCAAATGCAGTAATAATATTGTCTGGAAAAAAATTTAATAACAAGACGCTGATAGATTGTCTTTCTTGTGCAAAATCATTACTAATTACACTAAGTTGTGGATCGACCGGATCAATCCAATAAAACAGAATCATCGCGACCACTGCAGCAATTCCGGTCGTCAAAAAAGTATATTTCAAAAAACGTCGACCTAAAGAAGAAGTTTCTTGTAAATTCTGCATACTGGTGAGAGTTGAAATCACAGCTAAAAACACAATGGGCAAACTAATTAATTTGAGAAATTTAATAAACAGTTCCGCCAGCACTTGTGCCACGTGTATCAAACCCAGAGGTTGAAAGTAACCAGTCAACACACCTGCTAGCACAGCTAACAATAAAAATAACATTGTACGATAAAAAACAGTTACAGCCATAAGAAACAACACGGAATTTATTGAGTAAAAAAACAAACGTTACAAATTTCAAGAAATGAGCAACCCAAAAAGATCCATATATTTTTTGTGTCAGATAAAAAAATATTGTCTGCCTACAAACGCAAAGAATTAGAAAATGATCGAGCGCGCATGTAAGATCATTTTCCGCGTCCTAAATATTTGTGAAAATATAATTGAGAAAATGACTTTTGCCTGATACAAAGCCATTCATCCTTGGATGGTGAATTTTTATATCATAGCAATGGCTCATTCGATTTGCAAAGTGCCTATTCGCATCTTCATATTTATAAATATAAAGGTGGCAACTCATCGGTTTGCTTGGATGACGATGAATTTTGGGCTAATACGTGTTTTATGGCTTGCCATAGAACATCCCCCTGCCAAGCATCGGGAGTCTTTTCATCATACAACGCTTGATTTAACTGAGCGATGGCAACAGACAAATCCGCATGTTTGCTGTAAATAGCCACCTCATGCAAGGTTGTTAATTTTTGATCCGGCCATTGAACGTTGGCCCAAGCAAGCAATTGCCTACGCGCAGTCTGTGAATCATTGCGCCGACAGGCACGTTTAAGTGCAGCCAAGATAGCTTTCTTCCCATCACCTTTGGCCACAGATCCCACCGACGCCACCCGACGATAACGCAACCACAACCATCCACTAAT
>WLWR01000009.1 GCA_012103495.1 Legionellales bacterium | reverse complement strand
GGGGCGTAAATTTTTCTTTTAACATGATTCATGTGGATGGTTTTTTTATGACGGATTCTCATCACCAATCTACCAAAATATGTTTATTTGATTCATGTTGGTGTGGTTACCAGCATGCGGCGCGTCCATTAAAAGAGGAAACTGACAATGAAGGGGGCGGTGACGATGGTTCTGGGCACAGTGAGCTGGATTGTGGGTGGATGGTTTGGCAGCAAGAGATATGGTTAGAAAAAGAAGCGGCTTGGCAAGCCTACGATTTTGACCGATTGCAACGTGCAGCAATGGAGAAAGATGCTCAAGCTGCGGCATCGGCCAAATCCAAGCAACAACTGAGAGAATCAGAAACCCTCTCTTTGGAATTGGCGCAGCCAAAACAATTTGGCCACTCGAAGAAAGTTGTTTCTCAACACAGCAACTGCTCTGCTAATGAGCAACAAATAACCCATGCTGCTACTGAAGAGACAGCGGCATGGGATGTTACCAAAAACATCACTTGTCGCATGAGTGGAGCATCATCGACAACACAAAATACGACTGTTGATACATCAGAGAATGGGCGTCAGTTTGATTTAGAAGTTACCCAAGATGAATTTTGGGCAGACATTGAGACCGATGCAACATTGACCACAAGACAATCGGTTGCTAAAGAGTTGCCGGCTTCCAAAAAGACAATCTGGTTAGCTGCCAGTGCTTTTGTGATGACTGTTACCGCCATGGAACAGCAAGTAGGTCCAGTGATTAAATTGGCGCAAGCTTTAGCGCATTATTTAAATGTTGCCACCGAACAAGATACGATAACTTCTATCACACAGTCGTTGTATCCTAATAGCTAATGGTTTAGCATGCCTCCCTTTGTAATTATTCGCTGAAGATGGCTGTTCGCGTCAACTGTGCTGAATAGATATGCTTCGTGGGTGACTATTTGATGAAATGAAACTTAATAAACAAAAATTAACGACTATTCTAGCAAATGAACAAAAAGACGATTCCATTGCTTACCTGCAAATTACAACATTGGTGTTGATTGGAACGAAACTACATGAGTGGACGTCAGCCGAACTTAAACAGATGGGTAGGATTTTTTTAAAGGTAACCACATTGAGCATCGTGACGTGTGATTCATTGTGGATAACATGTTCGAGATTGAGAGAGCTTGGTCATGCTTTTCCTAGAGTGACAACGCTGGGCTGGGCTGGACAGGCAGCTCACTTTCTGGGTTGTCCATAGATGAGATTGCTGCTTTGGGAAAAGCTTTTCCCAAGGTCCTATGTCTTAATATCACAGACAATCATCTGGAGAGAATGTCGGAATATCAAATTCAAGTATTGGGTCGTGTTTTTCCTAATGTCATGAGTCTTAGTTTTGCAAACAGTGCTGTGAATAACATATCGGATCAAAAGATTAAAACGTGGAGTCAATGTTTTCAAAAGTTAAAACAATTAGAGCTGACAAATTGTGGTGTTGAGACCATGCAATCTGAAAAAATTGAATTAATATTTATACATGAGTTTTCTAGGGTTAAAGAATTTTTAGGCGTACACTTTGATCAATTGCCGATAGCGTTACAAAAAAATTACAACAAAATTCATATGAATATATGACAGAGATCATCATAGAACAGGTTCATGAAATTCCACCTGATGTGGCAAAATTAGTAGCTTCATACTGTACTCTATTTTCCAGTCAGACACACTTCCCGCATGTGTAGGATGGATACAAGGATCTTGAACCGTTATTGACCTTAACAAGTTAAGCATTTAATGCGGTTAACCAAGTGTTTAAATAGCAATTTCCCCATTAACAAAATGTTAACATAAAGGGTCTTGTATTTTTGGTGGATCATGATTAAATTGAGCGCGATTGAAGTCATCCAAGAGACAATATGACAGTTAGCTATTCATCAAGTACTCAAGGACTACCAGCCAAAGGCGAGCAGAGCCCAGTTCACCAGGATATAGAAGGTGAAATCACTCAACAGACAGCAGTAAAAAACTGGCATGTGCGTGTTTTAAGTTCTGATGCAAGCACAGAGGAGTGTGTATTTTCGTCTGATGACCTAGTATCACCGGTGATAGAAGAACAACAATTAGATTTAACCGCTGAAAACGATCAAGAGCCCTTGGATGGTCAACCAGACACTCAACAGTCTGCGCTTAAAAGTGTACAAACAATTTCACCGAATCAAATCATTTTAACTCTGTGTATAGGTGGTGTAGATCGGCAATTCAAACTTTCCTTTGCTCTACCTTTCTCCTTTGAAAAACATGGCTTTGTCAACTTAACTCTGTCGATTGATGATGTAGAGCAACAATTCAAATTTTCCTTTGCTCCACCACCACCTTATATTCTTAAAAAAGTCCACCACCCTTTGTATGTCAACTACAGTTTGTGGTCAGCGTTAGGGGTTGTGTTAGCAGCAGGGTTGGACTCTCCTGATTGGATTTTGTTGGCTCCCATCGCTGCAACAATGGTGTTAGGAAGTTTAATTATAAAATGGATGCCGAACCGGTTGCAATCTTCTGCGAAGTTTGCAGACTTGTTGGTGATTGCCGTGAGTGGTCTGCGTGATGCGGCGCGAATCACCGCGACCGGCGCTTTGTTTTATTGGACTTTTGCATCTTATTTCAACGGTAAAACGCTGGCGATGAATGTGGGCGCCAGTGATATCATTCTGAATTTAGCGACCGATCCTTATTTTTGGATCACCACCTTGGTGGTGGGGCTCATGTGTGGTTATTTGAAATGGACAGTGAGTCAAGGAGAAACGTCTCTTCATGTGAAGCAAATGGAAAAAGCCCTGCGAGGAGCTTATTTAGCTTGTTCGGTGAGTACCATGACCATCATGACTTTTGATTGTTTGACGCAACTGTGGTCAAACATGGCAACGTCTGGCTATGGTCTTTTATTGGTAGATCCGGTTGTGGCATCGGTTGTGGCAAGTGTGATTGTTCTTGCTGCTATTGTGGGAGTTTACTATGGCATACGTTCTCAGCAAAGTGCATCGTCTCTGACTGAAGGAATGTCTATGGCCACAAAGTTTGAGAAATTTGATGCTGCCATGTTGAAATTTCGTATGGTATTTATGCCGTTTGCCGTATTGGCCAGTCTTTTTAATCCAACGTTGATTTTGGTTGGGTTTGGCTTGGCTATTTCTTATTTGACTTATACCCATTACCAGGAGAAGACAAAGCAAGCGGCCGGTCAAGGTCAAGTTTCTTCGACGGGAATGTTTGCAAGAAATCGCACAGAGGCGATTGATGAACAGCAAAGTCTTTTGGTGGTGGAAGAGCCAGAGGATTCAAGGATTGCTGACATCCCGACACGCTAAATGTATTCCCTCACGGGGCAAAACTACCTCCTAAAACATTACCAGCGACTGTGAACAGGGTTCGCATCTTGAGGTGGAATGGGTATACTGCATCTTTTTTCCGTCAATGTGCTGAGTTGTTATGGCTAATCTGATTGTTTTTATTGTTTATTTTATTGTTGTTTTAAGCATTGCTCTGTACACCTATCGATTTAATCGCACTCACGCGGATTACATTTTAGGGGGACGTCAATTATCCGGGCCGGTGACAGCCATGGGCGTTGGCGCCTCCGATATGAGCAGTTGGTTGATGTATGCTTTGCCTGGAGCGGTGTACTTGATGGGATTGAATCAAATTTGGTTGCCATTGGGGATCTTGCTCGGTGCGTATGTTAATTGGTCGCTGGTGGCAAAACGATTGCGTGTTTACACGGAAGTTGCCAACGATTCGCTGACCATTCCTGCTTACTTTGACAATCGATTTCATGATCGTCGCCATATTTTGCGATTGATCATTGCATTGGTGATCATCTGTTTTTTTACGGTGTACTGTGCGGCTGGATTTGTTGCCGCCAGCATGTTGTTCATGTTGGGGTTTAATCTTGAGTACACAACGGGGTTGCTGATTTGTGGTGCGTTGATCTTGGGTTACACCCTCATTGGTGGTTTTATGGGGGTCAATCGCATTGATCTATTGCAAGGCGCGTTGATGTTTATCGCGTTGCTGTTGGTGCCTTTGGTGGGTCTTCATTCTTTAGGCGGTTGGCAGTCGACCTGGCAGCAATTGGAATTGGCAGATCCGTATTATTTAAATGCATTCAGTGGCATCACCGGATTGGGGATTGTGTCATTTTTAAGTTGGGGCTTAGGATACTTGGGACAACCACATTTGTTGGTGCGATTCATGGCGGCTAAAAATGTACATGCACTGACGATTGCCAAGCGAATTTGTCTTTCTTGGGTTACCATTTTGTTAATTTGTGCCGTGGTCATTGGGCTGGTTGGACACGTTTGGTTTTTTGAACAACCATTGGTGAATCCAGAGACAATTTTTCTAGTGTTGGCAAAGGAGTTATTCAATCAATGGTGGATTGCTTTGTTATTTGCCGCGGTGTTGTCAGCGATTTTTAGTACCGCTGCGGCGCAGATGTTAGTGTCTTCCAGTTCATTGGCCGAAGATGGTTATCGAGCATTCTTTAGACCACAAGCTTCTGAACGTGAATTGCTGTGGGTGTGTCGGTTGGCTGTGTGTGTTATTACTTTGATGGCCATGTGGCTAGCAGTGGAGCCCAGTTCGCGAATTTTGGATTTAATTGCCTATGCATGGAGTGGTATTGGAGCGGCGTTTGGGCCATCGATTATTTTATCCTTATTCTGGCGTGACATGACACGCAATGGGGCGCTCACGGGGATTATCGTAGGTGCAGTGACGGTGTTGGTTTGGTACCAAGCTTCGGCGATATTTCCTCAAATTCCTTTGTTTGGCTTATACGCGATCTTGCCAGGGTTTGTATTGGGAATGTTGGGTGTTATGTTGGGTAGTCGTATTGGAGAAAAACCCACCAAACAAATGCTTGCTGATTTTGACCGTTATCAACAAATCTTCCGTCAAACTCGAGTTTAACGTCCTTTGGATTGAGCAAAGGTTAATTCTACTTGAGACAAAACTTTGCGCCGAAAAGTGAGTGGTTGTCCAATCAAGGGAAAGGGATCGCGTGTGCCCCCGGCGCCAGTGATAACGATAGTGCCGTATCCTAAAATCTGACCTAGAAGGTTCTGGGATACTTGGATTCCTTCTACTTTGTGTAAAAACAATTCCAATGAATGCCGGTGAATCAAACCAAATTTCATCAAGACTCGTTTATTTGTTACCACATATTCGGATGTGTAATAACGCACCAGAGCACGAATCAAATAATAAATAGCACCAAATCCCGTTGCGTAACCCAGCATTTGCCATTGCATCGTAGTTTGTGGGAGTAAATACAATGTGGCCAGTGTCCAAATGGCTGGTGCTACAAAAATAACCCAGTGTACACTGGCTTGATGTAACACCTGTTCATTGGCTAATAAATTTTGTTTCAACATAAATAACACGTTTCCTCGTAATCGGAAGGGTTAAACGGATTGTAAGTGATCTACTTTTTGTAAACCACGAGATAATTTTTGCCCACGTTGTCCGCGTTTGCCTTGGTAGTTTGCTAAATCACTGGGTTTGAGGGTAAACCGTCGTTTACCGGCGGATAGTTGCAAACTTTGTTGTGGAGTTAAAATGGCAATATCCACCACAAACTCTTGGCGTTCTTTGGCTCGACTGCTGGCGATGCTAATGAGTTTGTTGCCTTTACCTCGATTGAGATGAGGAAGATCGGCAATGGGAAATAAAAGTAAGCGACCTTCATTGGTTACCACGGCAATTTGTTGTTCGGCAACGGTGTCAATGAGTTGAGGGGGCAAAACCTGGCTATTGGGAGGCAACGTTAACATTGCTTTACCGCTGCGATTTTTCACTAACAAAGATTCAAATTCGGTGATAAAACCATAACCGGCGTCGGAGGCTAGTAAGACGTATTGATTGGGGTTGGCAGCAATTACATGAGTGAAATAAGCGCCTATTGGCGGCTTTAATTTGCCGGTGAGTGGCTCTCCTTGACCTCTGGCGGAAGGCAGGGTGTGAATGGGTAGTGCGTAGCTGCGACCGGTGGAATCTAAAAACGCGGCAGTCTGATTGGTACGTCCTGGCATTGCCATCAGCAATTGATCGCCAGATTTGTAATTCAATTTGGTTACATCAAGGTCGTGACCTTTCGCCGCACGGATCCAACCTTTTTGCGATAGGATGACAGTGACTGGCTCATTGGCAACCACCGCTTGTTGCTGCAAGGCTTGTGCTTGTGCGCGCACTTGAATCGGAGAACGTCTTGGATCCCCGTAATGCTCTATATCTTGCTGTAACTCTTGACGGATAAGTTTCTTTAAGTGATGTGTGGAACCTAAAGTTTGTTCTAGTTGGCGTTGTTCGTTTTGTAATTCTTGTTGTTCGGCTTGAATTTTGACTTGCTCTAACTTTGCCAAGTGACGTAATTTCATATCTAAAATTGCATTGGCTTGGCGTTCAGATAAGCCAAAACGCTGCATGAGTTCTGCCTTAGGGTTTTCTTGTTCACGAATAATGGCAATCACTTCATCAATGTTTAAATAAGCAATTAATAAGCCAGCCAGTAGATGCAATCGATCCAAAATCTTATCCAATCGATGTTGTAACCGTCGTTTGACGGTGTGCAGTCTAAACTCTAACCACTGGGTCAAAATGGTCAGTAAATTTTTAACTTGAGGACGGCCATCCAAACCTATCATATTGAAGTTAACCCGATAACTTTTTTCCAAATCGGTGGTGGCGAATAAATGCAACATCAAGGCTCCGGTATCAATACGGTTAGAGCGAGTCATGATCACGAGACGAGTTGGATTTTCATGATCCGATTCATCGCGTAAATCGCTGATCATTGGTAATTTTTTGGCTTGTATTTGTTGCGCAATTTGTTCGATTATTTTGTTGCCAGATACTTGATATGGCAAGGCGGTGATCACAATTTGTTGTGTTTCAATCTGATAAGTGGCGCGCATTTTGACTGATCCGGTTCCTGTTTCATATAGGTTATCAAGTTCTTGTGGCAGGGTAATAATTTCAGCTTCCGTTGGAAAATCAGGTCCTTGTATGTGTTGACGGATAGCAGCTAAGTCGGCTTTTGGATTGTTTAATAGCTCAATACAAGCGTTGGCGACTTCAACCAAATTATGTGGCAAAATATCGGTGGCCATTCCTACGGCAATTCCAGTGGCGCCGTTGAGTAATACGTTGGGCAATCGGGCAGGTAATAATTCAGGTTCTGCTAATGTCCCATCAAAGTTGGGTTGCCAATCAACGGTTCCCTGATCCAACTCAGCCAATAATGTTTCCGCATAGGGGGTTAATCGAGACTCAGTATAGCGCATTGCGGCGAAGGATTTAGGATCGTCAGTGGATCCCCAATTGCCTTGACCATCCACCATTGGGTAGCGATAAGAAAAATTTTGCGCCATGATCACCATCGCTTCATAACAAGCACTGTCACCATGTGGATGAAATTTGCCTAATACGTCCCCAACGGTGCGAGCTGATTTTTTATATTTGGCGGTGGCTTTTAATCCAAGTTCTGACATCGCGTAAACAATGCGTCGCTGTACTGGTTTCAATCCATCGCCAAGATGTGGCAACGCACGATCTAAAATGACATACATGGAATAATCAAGGTAAGCTTTTTCACTAAATACGCTTAAAGGTTGTTGCTCGATGTCAGTGGTGGTTAAGGCAGCGGATGTACTCATAGGATATAACTTTTAAGTTCAGTAATTGATTAAAAAAACAGCGATTAAAATAACATGGTGATTGGGCAAACGCTAGTGTTTCAACATTCATCTGTTACAATGCACGCCAATCAAACTATGAGGAGCGAACCGATGAATGCAACCACACGTATTGAAACTGATAGCATGGGCGAAACTAAAGTACCAGCGGATCGATATTGGGGTGCGCAAACCGAACGTTCTTTGCATCATTTCAATATTGGGCATGACTTAATGCCGATAGAAGTCATTCATGCGTTTGGTGTATTGAAAAAAGCAGCGGCATTGACCAATCAAGAATTAAATAAATTGGATGCAGACAAAGCACAGTGGATCGTTCAAGCTGCTGAGGAAGTGATGGGTGGAAAATTAGACCATCACTTTCCATTGCATGTGTGGCAAACCGGTAGTGGTACGCAATCCAACATGAATAGCAATGAAGTTATTGCCAATCGTGCCATCGAGTTGGCCGGTGGTGAATTGGGTAGTAAAATCCCTGTTCATCCCAACGATCATGTCAACATGTCACAATCTTCCAATGATACGTTTCCTACGGCTATGCATATTGCCGCAGCCAAGTGTTTTCATCAAAAATTATTGCCACAGTTGAGTGAATTGCGTGCGGCATTGCAAAACAAAGCCGATCAATTCTCTGACATTGTGAAAATTGGCCGTACTCATTTGCAAGATGCGGTGCCATTAACGTTAGGGCAAGAGTTTTCTGGTTATGTTGCGCAATTAACTTATGCCATCGAATGTGTTGAATCCAGTTTAACTGGCTTGTACCCGTTGGCATTGGGTGGTACGGCAGTGGGCACTGGGTTGAATACGCATCCACAGTTTGCCGAGCGTGCCGCTAAGCATATTGCGCAAATTAGTGGATTGCCATTTACCAGTGCGAAGAATAAATTTGCTGCATTGGCGGCGCACGATGCGTTGGTGATGGCCAGTGGTACGCTAAAAACCACTGCCTGTGCTTTAATGAAAATCGCCAATGATGTGCGGTGGTTGGCTTCTGGCCCAAGATGTGGGATTGGTGAATTAATGATTCCTGCCAATGAGCCAGGTTCTTCCATTATGCCCGGCAAAGTCAATCCGACTCAGTGTGAAGCCATGACGATGGTTTGTGTTCAAGTGATGGGTAATGACGCGGCAGTGGGTATTGCTGGCTCACAAGGTAATTTTGAATTGAATGTGTATAAACCCATTATGATTTTTAATGTGTTGCACTCGGCGAATTTATTGGCAGACGCATGTTGTAGTTTTACAGAATTTTGTGCGGTGGGCATTGAAGCCAATCGAGCAAAAATTGATGACCATTTGCACCATTCACTGATGCTGGTGACGGCGCTTAATCAACACATTGGTTATGATAAAGCTGCTGCAATTGCGAAAAAAGCTTATCAAGATAATACTTCATTAAAAGATGCGGCTTTGGCTTTGGGATTATTAACCGCTCAACAGTTTGATCAATGGGTGAATCCGCGCGAAATGACGCATTGCTAAATCCATGATTATACCTATGTAGGAGAAAGTTCATCATGAGCATGCAACCATTATCGTTGATTGACACCGTTATCATCCAGTTTGATCAGGGTTTACGAACGTTGTTTGGTGATCAAAGGCAAGTGAATCGACCGTATCCTGCTGAGCAAGTCGCAAACATACCACTAACGGCTACTGAAAAAACACACATCGGGGGGTTGATGCGCGTCAATCACGCTGGTGAAATTTGTGCGCAAGCATTGTATCAAGGTCAGGCGTTGACGGCGCAATTGACCCATGTGTGTGAGCAAATGGAACAAGCCGCTGAAGAAGAAGAAGAGCATTTGGCTTGGTGTGAGCAACGATTGGCGGAAATCAATGCGCACGTGAGTTATTTAAATCCAATTTGGTTTTTAGGTGCTTTCACTATGGGTGCGGTCGCTGGGTGGTGTGGGGATCGATGGAGTTTGGGATTTGTTGTTGAAACGGAAAACCAAGTCGTGCGTCATTTGCAAGATCATATTCGACGATTGCCTGTTCATGAACAACGTACACGAGTTATTTTGCAACAAATGCAAGAAGATGAAGCGCATCATGCACAGCAAGCAATGGATGCTGGCGCTCAACAATTTCCCCATTGGATCAAACAAATCATGCATACTTTGTCTAAAGTGATGACCAGCACAGCATATTACGTGTGAATAATTGTTGTTTTGACATCGGTGTGAAAGTATTCGACCCAGTTTATTTTTGATTTGCATGTCTCTTAATAACTACTTTTGTATTAAAATTTTTTTGTGAATATCTTATGAAAACGATTCATATTTGCCAATATTTTTTTAAAAAGTAGTTATTAATCGAAAAAAATTAAAAAAAAAGGGCAAAAAAGAATAAAAAATGAAAAAAACAGGTGAAAAATAATTTTTTTTTGCTAGAATTTTTTTTGTGTGATGTAAATCACATTTTTAATAACTTCATATGAGGATGACTACCGTGCCTAAATCAATTAAAAAACGTTCTACCTTTACCAAAGGTAATCCTATGGCTACTGCTGAACAAAAAATTTTAAGAGGACCCAATGAGTTAAAAACAGTAGTGGATCGTGAAATCAAAACTACTGAATCGCAGATTAAAAAGCTTAAATCTGAATTAGCGAAAGCAAAGAAAGAGCAAAAAACTGTAAAAGCCAAGCAAGTGGAAGCTGCTCGTAAAGCTAAAATCAGTAAGGCTAAAACAGCAAAAGATCAGTTGAAAAAAGCTAAAACTGCTTTTATCAAAATCTCTAAAGAAGTTGAAAAAATTCAATTAGCGGCTGAAGTGGTCAAAAAAGAGTTAGGAGAGTTAAAATTACAACAGAAGAAATTCGTTGCTTTGGACAAAGCGATTGAAAAATTTGAAAGAGAGTGGGTTAAAAAACTAGCTAAACTGACTAAAACCAAAAAAACTAAGAAAACCCGACGTAAAACCACTCGAGCACGTAAAGCAGCTTAATTGTTGTATCTTTTAAGGATGCCTCATGCGGGGAAACTCTTTCCGCATGGGGCATTCTGCTTTACAATGCTTTCTTTTTATTTACAAAGGTCTTTTGTCAATGCCGACTCGACCAACAAAAACTGATTTTGGTTTCCGACAAGTCCTTCCCCACGAAAAAACGCAAAAAGTCGCTGAAGTCTTCCATAGTGTTGCCGATGATTACGATATCATGAATGACCTCATGTCTTTGGGGTTGCATCGGTTGTGGAAAAAGATTTGCATCGAATTCGCTAAACCACGGCCAGGTCAGTGCATTTTAGATTTGGCTGGAGGAACTGGCGATTTGGCCCAACAGTTTGTCAAACGCACCCAACCCGGGGGACACGTGTGTTTAACCGATATTAACGCGGCTATGTTAGCCAAAGGCAAACAACGACTGTTGAATCAAGGCATTGTCCGAGGTGTCAATTATATTCAAGCCGATGCGGAGCACTTACCCTTTGCAAATCATACGTTTCATACCATTACCATCGGGTTTGGCTTACGCAATGTCACCGATAAATTAGCTGCTTTAAAATCAATGTGGCGAGTATTGAAACCAGGTGGGCAATTATTAGTCTTAGAGTTTTCCAAACCCACTGTGCCGATGTTACAACCTTTGTATGACTGGTATTCATTTGCTATGTTGCCATGGTTGGGCCAACAAATTGCCAACGATGCGGCCAGTTATCGCTATTTGGCAGAGTCCATTCGTATGCATCCGGATCAAAGACAATTAGCAGCGTTGATTGAACAAGCTGGATTTATGGATTGTCGCTACAATAATTTAACCATGGGCATTGTCGCGTTACACAGAGCCTATAAATATTAATCACGATAAGAAACATGGGTGAATCGTTATGTTGCAAACAATGATGCTCGCACCAGTGCAATATGCATTGAATCAATATTTACAGTTGGATCCCGAGTTACCCCATCGATTAATGCAACATGAAGGCAAAGTTTTGTTGATACAAGTCGATGGCTTGCCGGCGGTTTGTTACCTTAAATTTGTTGGCGGGAATTTAGAATTGCATGCAGATTATCCGGATCCGGTGGATGTCACCTTAGTGGGGACACCCTTGGCGCTGATGCGATTGGGCATGAGTCAAGGTACCGACGCATTGGGATTGTTAAAAGAGCATGTGGTGATGACTGGCGATGCTGCATTCGCTGAAAATGTGAAACAAATATTCGATCAAATGCACATTGATTGGGAAGAGTTACTTGCTCCATGGATTGGTGATCTTATGGCGTATGAAGTGGGTAGTACCGGTCGTCGATTGTCAGATTGGATGCACCGAACATGCCAAAGTATGCAGCAAAATATGACAGAATATTTACAAGAAGAAACTCGTCAACTACCTCCACGACTAGAAATCGAAGATTTTTATCAACAAGTTGATGAATTGATGATGGATGTGGATCGATTACGCGCGCGTGTGGCTTTGCTTGAGTTGCCTGATCATGATTAAGCGAATATTGCGTGTCTGGCGATTGGGGCAAATTAATTATGTGATGGCCAAACATGGGCTGGATCATGTATTCGTCAGTTTGGGATGGTTGAATTTATTTCGTTGGGTGGTGTATTTAAATCCGTGGAATTGGTCCAGACCCACTGAATTCAACCGTGGTATGGCCATTCGTCATATGCTGCAAGAATTGGGACCTGTATATGTTAAATTTGGTCAGGCGTTGTCAACGCGTCGTGATTTATTACCAGCCGACATCGCTAATGAATTAACACTGTTGCAAGATAAGGTTTCTCCTTTTCCAACTCAAAAAGCCAGACAAATCGTTGAACAGTCGTTGGGCCGCCCACTGACTCAATTGTTTGCTGAATTTAATGATCAACCGTTGGCATCGGCATCCATTGCCCAAGTGCATGCGGCGCGTCTAAAAACCGGTCAACAAGTGGTTGTGAAAATTTTGCGTCCCAACATGCATAAAATCATCGAACAGGATGTGAGTTTGATGTATGCCTTAGCACATTTAATTGAAACGTATTGGCCCGATGGTGAGCGATTGCATCCGATTGAAGTTGTCGCTGAATTTGAAAAGACTATTTTCGATGAATTGGATTTATTACGAGAGGCGGGTAATGCGTCCCAATTGAAACGTAATTTTGCCGATTATGATTATTTACATATTCCTGAAGTTTATTGGCAATATACTCGACGCTCGGTGATGGTGATGGAACGTATTTATGGCACACCGGTAAATGATGTGACGGCATTGCGTTTGCAGGGAGTGGATTTAAAACAATTGGCTGAATTGGGGGTGGAGATTTTTTTCACCCAAGTGTTTCGCGACAGTGTGTTTCACGCCGACATGCATCCGGGAAATATTTTTGTTGATGCGAGCCAACCGCAATCGCCGCGTTATATTTCGGTCGATTTTGGTATTTTGGGATCATTGAGTCAGGAAGACAAACAATATTTAGCTGCTAACTTGTTGGCTTTCTTCAATCGTGATTATCGGCAAGTAGCGCAATTACACGTTGAATCTGGCTGGGTGACCCAAGACACACGAGTGGATGAATTTGAGGCATCCATTCGCGCCGTGTGTGAGCCGATCTTTGAACGACCATTGAAAGAAATTTCATTTGCACAAGTGGTTATGCAATTATTTCAAACAGGGCGCCGGTTTAACATGGAAGTGCAACCACAATTGGTTTTGTTGCAAAAAACATTGTTTGCAGTAGAAGGTTTGGGGCGTACGTTGTATCCTGATTTGGACCTATGGCGCACTGCTAAACCTTTTTTAGAACAATGGGTCAGTCGACAAATTGGGCCACTGGCGATTTTGCACAAACTAGAAAAAGAAGCGCCCAAATGGGTGAACCAATGGCCGGAATTTCCTGCACTGGGATTTGAAGTGCTGGAATTGATTAAACGGAATCAATTACGACAATTGGCCCAAGAGAAACGCCAACAGCGACATTTACCCGATAACAAACAACGTCGTGGTAAAAAAATTGGTATCGGTTATGGGATTGGTGCCAGTTTATTGGGATTTTCCCTGGCAGTAGGCTGGGATGCTGCATTGGTGGCTTCTTCCCTTTGGGCAGAACATTCATTGACTTTGGGGTTGGCCGGATTGTTGGTATTATGGGTCACCTGGATGACGGACACCCCACGAGATAAATGACACAGCAATCTTTTTTATATCCATTCACCAGAATTTTAAATCTTGGAGAAAAGCTATCTTTAAGTGTAGGTTGGCTGAGAACTGTACTAAAAAAATGCGGCATAGAGGACTGTGTGAGCATTTTGAAGGGCAATGCTCATCCAAGATGCGCCAAAGATGGTTTTTCGTTGAATCGTGGTGAATAGTGACGCTTTTTTTTCTCATTTGATGGCGCTAAGACGTTGTGTGCTTGGCTGTTTGGTCGCTTGGGGTAGTGTGACGCTGGTTCTATTTTATTTTCGTAACCCACTGTTTAATTATGTCACACAGCCATTTATCCATGGGTCGTCAGCTGAATATCCCTTGATTGCCACCAGTGTCATTAGTGTATTTACCACACCATTAAAAGTTGCATTGCTGATGGGATTGATGTTGGCAATGCCGGTGATACTGTATCAATTGTGGCGGTTTATCTTACCTGGTTTATACCCTGATGAACGAAAAAAAGTATGGCAAGTGACTTTGATCAGTGTGTTGCTGTTTGGTTGTGGGGTGTTATTTTGTTTTTGGCTGGTACTGCCGCTAATTTTTCAATTTATGGCGCAAATGGTTCCAGCTCATGTGGCGTGGTTACCGGATATTCAGCAATACATTCAATTTTGTTTGCAATTATTATTGGCCTTTGGTTTAGCATTCCAAGCCCCGATTGCCATTAGAATCATGGTTTGGCTCGGTATCGTGGATTTAAGGCAATTGATCCAAGCGCGGCCATATGTGATTGTGTTGGCCTTTGTTTTGGGGATGTTATTAACGCCACCGGATGTGATTTCACAAATTTTATTCGCTGCGGTCTTTTGGGGATTGTTTGAAATCAGTGTGTTCATTTTAAAATGGCAAACGCGAGAAAGTAACGCATGAATTCACAAGAACTGGTCATTACGGTACACGATATGCAATTGGCTGCAATTGCTTGGGGTGATAAAATGGCGCCACCATTGTTAGCGTTGCATGGGTGGTTGGATAATGCTGCTTCATTTTCTTTATTAGCACCGTTGATAAAGCATCATTATGTGGTGGCGGTTGATTTACCCGGGCATGGTTTATCCGATCATTTACCACCAGGGTATCATTACCATTTCGTGGATAGTGTGGAATATATTTTGGCGGTGGCCGATGTATTGGGTTGGCAACAATTTTCCATGCTGGGGCATTCCATGGGCGCTGCCATCGGGGTTTTAACCGCAGGCACCATACCGGAAAGGATCAAACAATTCGTCGCATTGGATACCTTAGGTCCGTATACCACACCAGAAGCGCTGATTCCTAAACAGTTACGTGATTATTTAACCCAATTCGAATCGGTGGTGGGCAAAGCGCCAAAATATTATTCAGACTTTGCTCAAGCGGTGACTGCTCGCCAAAAAAACAGTGATTTGACATCGGCGGCAGCCGAAGTTTTAGCGCACCGTGGCGTATTGATGACACAGCAAGGATTTTGTTGGCGGCACGATGTGCGTTTGTTATTAAGGCCACCATCGTATTTGACGGAAAATCAAGTCAAAGCTTTCATCACCCACATTACCGCCCCTATTTGTTTGATTCACTCTTCAGCGTTTTATCAACTTCACCAACACCGTTGTGCCTGGGCGGATGATATTGATATTCATCAAGTCACCGGTGGTCATCACGCGCATTTGGTCAACCCGCAAGTGGTGGCCAATGTTGTGAATCGATGGTTGACGAAAGGAGAATGAGAAGTGTTTTCATGAGAACCCATTGCTCTTTTGCTGAATTTAAGGAATAATCCTGGGCAGAAAATAGCCATTACGTTAATCAAATAAACTTAAACTGAGGATGTATTATGTCTTATCGGCAGGAGTCTGTGGTGGTAACTAATCAGACAGATCAAGATTCTCTAGAGCAATTACGCCAAAAAGCAGAACTTCTTGAGAGTCAAATTAAAGATCCTAAGAGGCCTTATGACGATAAAATGCTACCACGCTTGAGAGAGATTCAAGAGCAGATTAATCGGCAAGAAAAAATAAAGCATGATCAGAAAGCTCATCCCGATGATATGTCTTTATCAGCGTTTAACAAACGCAGGGAACAGGCATCTTTAATTCTTATGGAATTTATATTTCAGCCAAATAGAAGGCCTGGTCAAAAAAATGAGGATCCACCGCTTGATACCTATAGCAAGACTTATTTTGAACAAGGAAAAACATTCGAAAATTCAACAGAGGATGAGAAAATAAACGCCGCTCGTTGTTTGATTGCTGCGTATAAAAAAGATAAGAAGAATGAAGCGGTAGTTGCAGAAAAGCATCGCTCCATTGTGGATGGTTTATCAACTTTATTGTCTGGTGATGCTGTAGGACGTATTCCTAAGGATTGTATTTTAGAATTAAAAAAAATTGGACAAATAGGATGTGAAAATGATCGTTTTGATCACGTCGCTAGTTTTCTTTCATCATTCATCGGAAGTGGAAAACAGCACCGAACAGGAGAGCTTGATAAGGCTGTTGCTATTATGACAAAAGAGGTTGATAGCAACACAGAATCACTAAACAAAGAAGAACCTTCAGCGGAGCAGTTCTATCATCTCCAAGAATGGATGGTGCAAATTCTCGTTAAAAATTATCTAACTCGCCGTTGGAAAGTTTCTAAAGATAATGATGTGCTAGATCAAAGTGAATGCATGGATATCTCCCCTTGGAAGTTTCTTCAGAATAATGAAGCTACTGATGGGCAAGCATTTAAACGCACCAGTGATGGTTTGTGGGGGCTTTATAACTTTTTTCGCTCAGATAGCAGGAGTTACAATAGAGGTCAACATGCTCTTGAAACCATTCAATCGATTCGACAAGCAATGGATGTGAATGCTTTGATAAGATTGCTTCAAGAGAGGATAGCAGAGAACCAAAAAGGGTTTTTTAGCTATTCATTGAGTGGACACAGTCTCGATGATAATTATAAAATATTAATAACCATTGCTGATTATGCAAATAGCACTAGTCAACAAACAGCATGGAATCCATCCTCAATAATTGAAACATGGAAAGAAGATTGTATAGAACATGAATTCGATGGGTGTTATGGTTTGTTTGCGACCCATGCGCATGGATTACGACCGGCTATGTAACCGTATCTGATTTTGATTGCCTCAATAAATAAACATCAACCAACAAAGGCGTGTCGTTTTGGATACGGCCGGTAACGGTTTCAAGGGATATGATTTGCCAGCCGGTTTGTTGAATTTGTTCCGCCAAATAATCTTTATGATAAGCAAAGCGGGCTGTGGGTTGTAATTGGTAGGGATAATGGTCGGTTTTTTCAACGGAGAAACAAAACAATCCATGATCAGTGATGGCTTGCGCGCATTGCTGAAACGTTTGTGTCAACTGGCCCAGATATCCAAAAACATCGGCGGCGACGATCAATTCAAACGCATTTTCTTGTTGCGATAAATAATCATTTAAATCAGTAGATACCAATTGTTGATAGCATTGTTTGCGTTCGGCAATTTCCAACATTTTTGGGGATAAGTCAACGCCCACCAGTGTTTGTGCATAGTCTTGCAGTATTTCGCCGGCGATGCCGGTGCCACAGCCTAAATCTAACACACGCCAAGTGGCTTGGCGCTGATTGGTGGCTTTCTCTATCGCGGTACGAAGGAAGTAAGGAATTTTATACTGCAAGCGTTGTAACAAATGTGGTTCATAATACAGTGCATAATTATCAAATAAATGATGCACGTATTCAGGGGGAACGCATTCGGTGGATTGCCCTTCTAGGGCCGCCAACATAAATTGAACCGATGGATTGTCCGGTGCGATGCGAAGGGCTTGGTGAAAGTAATCAATGGCTTGAGCACGGTCATTCAAACGTAAATAAATAGCTCCTAGATTGCTCAGGGCGTTGACATGATCCGGTTGCAAGGTGAGTATTTTTTGTAGATGGGTTAAGGCTTTTTGTAAAAACCCCATGGTCATTAAAATAAAGCTGGTATTAAACAAGGCTTCTATATCATTGGGTTGTGATTGCAATAATTCTTGATAATGACGCAGTGCATTTTCATATCGGTCATGTTGTAAAAATGTCGCTGCTAAATTGTGACGCGCGCCAAAATGTTGGTTATCGTACGCCAATGCTTTGGTAAAACAGTCGATCGCTTGCTGTGGGTGATCTTGTTTTAATTCAATCACGCCTAAATTGTTCCATACATCGGCGTCTTCTGGATGAAAATGCAAAACTTTCAAATAATGCTGGTTGGCCTCAATTAACTTGTTTTGTTGTAAATATAAATTGGCTAAATGATAATGAGCTGTGACATTGTTTGGATCCAATTGCAGCATATTATTTAACTGCACCATCGCTTCGTCGGGTTTGCCCATTTCTATCAATAGCATGGCAATATTTTGATGCGCTGCGAGATAATCTGGCTTGAGGTGTACGGCTTTTGCGTAATGACGCAACGCGGCTGAAAATTGTTTCTGTGCATGATACAAGCTGGCTAAATTATGCTGAGCTTGTGGGTAATCGGGTTTTAACGTAATGGCTTGTTGATAATGGGAAATGGCGTCGTCTATTTGATTGAGATGACGCTCAGCGTTGGCCAAATGATTGTAATACAGGGGATTGTTGGGCTCTAAGTCTACCGCTTGTTGAAAATGTTGCAATGCTTGTGACAGGTTAGATTTCTGCACATACAAGGTCGCCAACGCGTGATGTAAATCACC
>WLWR01000214.1 GCA_012103495.1 Legionellales bacterium | reverse complement strand
ACAGCCAATGCAGCGTTCTTACGAGCGCCGGTGGAGCGGTACAGCACTTTAGTGGCAAGCATCGTTGCGTGTGGGCTTTGGCAATTTCCAAATGAGCTGGGGTTGACGATGATGTGGGCGCAAGGATTGAGTGGACTGTTGCTGGCATGGGGGTTGCGACGATTTTATCAAGGGTGGCAAGTGGTGTCGTATCAATGGCATTTGACCGCACTTTGCGCAGATATGCGGCGATCGGCGGACATTCCGGTGAGTGCGGATCGCTTGTTTTTAGGTCGAGGGTTTGCCTGGCAAACGTTACATACGCAGCGGTTACGTGCATTTGTAACGCAAGCCCATCAACACGGGTGGAGTTATCGAGTGATCCGGTTGATGCAACGTTGGTTGAGTGGGCGCAAATCCCAATTGGATGTGGGCGGCCAACCGGCGTTGCACGGTGTGTCACGCAAGGAAAACGATGTGTGGATGAATTTAAGTGATCGCAGCGGACACTTGCTGGTGGTGGGAACGACCGGTGTTGGAAAAACGCGGTTTGCCGAGGTGTTGCTGAATCAGGATATTCGTCGTGGGGATGTGGTGATCCTGATTGATCCCAAGGGTGATGTGGACGTGTTGCGGCGTATGGTGTTAGAAGCCACCTTGGCCGGCCGCAAAGACGATTTACGCATTATGCATTTGGGGTTTGCCAAGGTGTCGGCTCGCTACAATCCCATTGGGCAATTTACGCGGTTAACCGAGGTTGCCAATCGTATCGCCAATCAGTTGCCAGGTGGCGGTAATTCTGCGGCGTTCAAAGAATTTGGTTGGAAGTTTGTGAACACCATTACCAAAGCACTGGTGGCGATGGGGGTGCGACCGACGTATCGAACGTTGCACGGTTACATTCATCGCATGGAGCGTTTACTCACCGATTATGTGCAAACCACGGCTGATCCATCCGCGTTTGAGTGGGTGGCACGTTATAAACAGCGTCAGCAAGGGGAGGGAAAAGAAGGCGCGCAGCTAACACAAAAAGCTTGGATGGCGTATGTGAAGGCACACGCGTTGGCACAAGATGCGGTGGTGGCCGATTTGTTGAAAGCATGTGAATACGACAAAACGTATTTTGACAAAATCACCGCGAGTTTAAGTCCTTTGCTGGATAAGTTGACCAGTGGGCAAGCGGCCAGTCTATTGAGTCCCGATTACGCTAATGATGCGGACGCTCGTCCCATTTTGGATTGGATGCAAGTGATCCGACATCGACAGATTGTGTACGTGGGATTGGATGCGTTGACGGATGCAACGATTGCTACAGCGGTGGGCAATGCGATGCTGGCGGATTTGGTGAGTGTGGCCGGTCGATTGTACAACCGTGGTGCCGAAGAAGGGTTGGCACCCTCCATGAGGTGTGGGTTTGCACCCATTATTAATTTGCATGTGGATGAAGCCAATGAGGTGATCGGCAATGAATTTGTGCCGATTCTCAACAAAGCGCGAGGTGCGGGGTTTCGGGTGACGGCGTATACCCAAACACTTTCCGATATTGAAGCGCGGTTGGAGAGTTTGGCGAAAACGGGACAGGTGGTCGGAAACTTGGGTACGGTGGTGATGTTTCGAGTCAAAGAAGCGCGCACCGCACAATTGTTGGTGGAGCAATTGCCGAAGGTGAACGTGCATCAATACGTACAAGTTTCTAGTGCTAACGATTTACCGCATCCTGATCAAGGGGTGTATTTTTCATCGCACAATGAAGATCGGCTGATGTTGCAAGAGGTGCCTATGTTAGAGGTGGCCGATGTATTGAATTTGCCCAAGGGGCAAGCGTTTGCCTTATTGGAAGGTGGGCAATTGTACAAGTTGCGAATGCCGTTGCCGATGTTTGAACCGCTAATGTTGCCGCAGGAAACGGAGACGTTGATTGCTTGGGCGCAGGGACTTTTTAAGGAGGATGGATGAAGCGGTTTGCTCAATGGTGGGGGAGGAATTTTTGCGTGCCTGAACGTCGTTGCGAGCATCCTGAAAATTGTGTGCAGCGTGAGGCGCAGTGGATGAATGATGCAATATTTTGCAGTGCACTTAGAGACATTAAAAATGAGGTTAGTTGTCCGCCGGTAGCGTTTTCAAAATTGTATCGGCAACCGTTGTTGAGAGTGGCTCAATTGACGCAGAAAGTTCCGGTGAGTGGAGACGATGCGTCACCGTATTTCACGTACATGGTGGCACAAGCCGTGCGGGCATTGCGATACAAACGAGAATGGTTGATGTTGGGTGACGGGCACGCTGAGTCGATGGCTGCTTGGGATGCGGCGTGGACGTTTGCGGTGTTTAGCAGTGCACTGTGTTATGGGTGGTTGACGTGGGAAGCTCGGTGGCAATTTTTTTGGTGTGATGATGGGAAGCTGCCGGTGCGTTGGCAAACATGGTCGCCGAGTGTGGGGGCATTGCCAGAGGCGGCGACGCATTATCGGTGGAAAGCGAATAAATCGGCGTGTGTGGTGAACAGTAAGCAGGCTGTGCGGCAAGGGTTTGTGGTGGCGCATTGGTTTGATGTGGATGTCATGCGATGGTTACAGGGATATCCCAAGGTGATGGACAGTTGGTGGGGGACTATAGGTGGAGAATGGGCGTGTGATGATCCGTTGGGGAAGGTGTTGCAGGCAAGTTTTGAGAAAGA
>WLWR01000213.1 GCA_012103495.1 Legionellales bacterium | reverse complement strand
AGTCAAAGTGGCGCCTGCAGTTACGGATAGCCAGCCTTCGGTGATGCAATTGGTGGCAGGTGAACGACCGGAGAAACGCGTTCCAATGTCCCGATTGCGAGTCACTATTGCTGAACGTTTGGTGCAAGCCCAACAAACGGCGGCCATGTTGACGACTTTTAATGAAATTAATTTGCAAGCTGTGATGGACTTGCGTGCCAAATACAAAGATTCTTTTGAAAAACAGCATGGCTCACGACTGGGATTTATGTCATTTTTTACCAGAGCGGTGGTGGAAGCACTCAAGCGGTTTCCAGCGGTCAATGCATCGATTGAAGGCCAAGATGTGATTTACCACGGCTATTACGATATTGGCGTAGCTGTTTCCACCGAGCGCGGTTTGGTGGTGCCAGTATTACGCGATGCGGATCAATTGAGTATGGGTGACATTGAAACGACTATCGTTGATTTTGCCAATCGTGCCAAAAGCGGTAAATTAGCCATTGAAGAAATGCAAGGTGGCACTTTTACCATTACTAATGGTGGCGTATTTGGTTCTTTATTATCGACTCCGATTCTCAATCCACCACAAGCGGCGATTTTAGGCATGCATAAAATCGAGCAACGAGTGATGGTGGAAGATGGTGAAATGGTGATCCGTCCGATGATGTATGTGGCATTGACTTATGATCATCGTTTAATTGATGGCAAAGAGTCGGTGCAATTTTTAGTGGCGGTCAAACAATTCTTAGAAGATCCAGCGCGATTGTTATTAAATGTATAAACAAAGGTAAAGATGTATGAATTTACACGAGTATCAAGCCAAGCAATTATTTGCAGATTTTGGTTTACCGGTGCCTAAGGGTGAAGTGGCGTTTGATGTGGAAGACGCAGTGCGTGTGGCGGATACTTTGTCCACCGATCGTTATGTGGTGAAAGCGCAAGTGCATGCCGGCGGCCGTGGTAAAGCTGGCGGTGTTAAATTGGTCGATAATAAGCAAGCACTGCGCGAAGCGGCGCAAAGTTTGTTAGGAACTCGATTGGTTACTTATCAAACAGACAGCCATGGACAGCCAGTCAATCAGATTTTAATCGAAGAAACCAGTCAAATTGCCCGTGAATTGTATTTAGGCGCAGTGATTGATCGCAGTCAACAGAAAGTGGTGCTCATGGCTTCGACCGAAGGTGGGGTCGATATTGAAAAAGTCGCTGAACAAACACCGGATAAAATTTTTAAAATTGCGGTGGATCCTTTGGTGGGGGTCATGCCTTATCAAGGTCGTGCGATGGCTTTCAAATTAGGATTGACCGGCGATCAAGTGAAACAGTTTACCAAAATTTTATTGAGCTTAGGCGAACTGTTTACCCAGTGTGATTTAAGTTTGGTGGAAATCAATCCATTGGTGGTGACGGAACAAGGTGAGTTAGTTTGTCTGGATGGCAAAATTAATATTGATGATAATGCGTTGTATCGTCAACCTAAGTTAAAAAGTTTGCGTGATACCACCCAAGAAGATGAGCGGGTCAATCGTGCGCACGATTGGGATTTGAATTACATTCCGCTAGAAGGTGACATTGGCTGTATGGTCAATGGGGCGGGTTTGGCGATGGCAACCATGGATGTGATCAAGTTATTCGGTGGTAGTCCGGCTAACTTTTTAGATGTGGGTGGCACGGCAACCAAAGAGCGGGTGACCGAAGCATTTAAGATTATTTTATCCGACCAGCATGTGAAAGGCGTGTTAATCAATATTTTTGGTGGCATTGTCCGCTGCGATTTAATTGCTGAAGGTATTATCGGGGCAGTGAATGATATTGATGTGCAAGTTCCCGTGGTGGTGCGTTTGGAAGGCAATAATGCCGAATTAGGTGCGCAAAAATTACAAGAGAGTGGCTTGAATATTATTTCCGCCGCCAGCCTGCCTGATGCGGCTGAAAAAATTGTCAATGCCGTGAACCAGTAATAGCGAAGATTTTTAGAGGAAATGACATGAGTGTGTTAGTCAATCAGCAAACAAAAGTAATTTGTCAGGGATTCACCGGTAAACAAGGAACGTTTCATTCAGAACAAGCCATTGCTTACGGAACGCAAATGGTGGGTGGAGTGACTCCGGGCAAAGGTGGACAGACCCACTTAGGGTTGCCCGTGTTTGATACGGTGCAAGATGCAGTGGTTGCCACTGGCGCTCAAGCATCGGTTATTTATGTGCCTGCACCGTTTTGTAAAGATTCGATTATTGAAGCAGCGGATGCTGGTATTGAATTAATCGTCTGTATCACTGAAGGGATTCCAACTCTGGATATGTTGGAGGTCAAAACTTATCTCGAACACAATACCCGAGCACGGTTAATTGGTCCTAATTGTCCCGGTATTATTACGCCAGGAGAATGTAAAATTGGCATTATGCCAGGGCACATTCATTTACCTGGTAAAGTCGGCATCGTTTCTCGTTCGGGAACTTTAACCTACGAAGCGGTGAAGCAAACCACCGAGCAAGGATTGGGGCAAAGTACCTGCATTGGTATTGGCGGGGATCCAATTCCTGGTACCAGTTTTATTGATGCTTTGACCTTGTTTGAACAAGATCCACAAACTGAAGCCATTATTTTAGTGGGGGAAATCGGTGGTACCGCCGAAGAAGAGGCGGCTGAATTTATCCAACAGCATGTGAGCAAACCGGTGGTTGCTTATATTGCCGGTGTTACCGCACCTCCAG
>WLWR01000212.1 GCA_012103495.1 Legionellales bacterium | reverse complement strand
TCAACCCTTAAAAAGTTATAATCCTATCTCACATAAGTTAAATGCCGCATCAAAAAAGCCGATGTTCGTACAATTGCTAAAGGGGGCAAGCATGAAAATAAAACAATGGTTGATAGTGATCAGTGTCTGTCTATGGTGGATGTCACCATTGTTTGCTGCTCAAAAGGTAACCTTGGTGACTGCAGATTGGGAACCTTATGTACAGGATGAAGAAGGATATCGTGGTTATGTGTATGAAATTGTGCGAGCAGCTTTTAAGCAAGCAGGCTATCAATCTGTGATTGAATTTTTACCCTGGCAGCAAGCACTGCAAGCAATTGAACAAGGTCAGGCGGATGCAATTTTTCCTAAGTATTTACCCATCGAACCCGAAGCGCACTTAATGTATTCACAATCGTTTGCCGGTGGGCCAATCGTGATTTATAAACGCAAAGACTCATCGGCTACGTTTGATTATGTCAAAGCCGTTACGCAACAAGACAATCCTTTTACCGCTTTGCAAGCTTATACCATTGGGGTGGTCGAAGGTTATCGCTATTTACCTGCGTTTGATCAAGCAACTCAGTTGACCAAACGCAAAGTAAAAGATGATCGGGATAATTTACACCAATTGTTTCAAGGCCAGGTGGATTTTATTGTGATCGATCAACACACGGCGATTTATTTATTGGAAAATGTATTGCCGGAAGATTATGCACAACAATTGGAATTTATTTTACCTGCTTTGGCCTACCAGCAATTGCATATCGCTTTTAATAAAAATAATCCACAGACTAAAGCGTTGCTCGAAGCATTCAATAAAGGATTGACTATCATTCAGCAAAATGGCGTCCTGGATCAAATTATTGATCGGGACGCGCAATTTACCGGTGGTCAAGTGGTGTAAGCGTTACTGTAATCCGCTGGGTTGTAATCCAATTTGACTGGCAATACGGCTGCCGATGTTCAGGCCTAATTCGCGTGCTAAACGGCTGAAGTAATTAGGTTGAACGGTGTAATTGACTATTACCTCGGTTTCCAAAATGTCTCTGGCAACAAACCCTGCGCTACCAAATCCATCAATCAAGCCTAATTGTTTGGCATCGGCTCCATTCCAAAACAAACCGGAAAAAATTTCTTGTGAATCTTGCAATCGATCACCACGACCTTGTAGGACACTCTGTTTAAATTTTTCAAACACACCATCAATCAATTGTTGCAAATGCTCTTCTTCAATTGGATTGACGGGAGAAAATGGATCCATGAATCCTTTGTATTGCCCAGATGTTAACAACCGGCGATCGATGCCTAACTTGTCCATTGTGCCTGTGAAACCAAAACCATTAAACAATACGCCAATGGAACCCACTAGGCTGGAAGGGTTCGCATAAATTTCATCGCTGGCTGAGGCAATGTAATAAGCTGCTGAAGCGCACACGTCGGTACAAACCGTATAAACAGGGATTTCTGGATAAAGTGCGCGCAACCGCAAAATTTCATTGAAAACATAATCGGCTTGTACCGCACTGCCGCCAGGGCTGTTAATTCGCAAAATAATGCCTTTGACTTTTTTATTGTCATAAGCGGAGCGCAACCCTTTGGCGATGTCATCGGCATTGCCGCCATAGTGATCATCGGAAATGACGCCTTGAATATCAATTAGGGCCACGTGTGGTGCGTCTGCGACGACGGTTGGTTTTTCACTAGACCAGGCTTTCCATATCACAAAAATGAACAGTACTAAAAAAATTAATTTGAAAAAAACACTCCAGTGACGTTTGCGTTTTTTCTCTTTTAAATAATCATTTGCCAAGTTGCTAAGAATCTTTTGGGTCCACTGATCAGAATGCTCAGATGCGTTATCAGTCATATTAAACTCTTGAGTTTTATTAAAACGCCCTTATTCTACGGAACATCATTAGGTAAGTAAACGATAAGGGGAATACAACCGATGAGAATGGATAAATTAACGGCTAAATTTCAACAGGCATTGGCCGATGCACAATCGTTGGCAGTAGGGCGCGATCATCAATTTATTGAGCCGCTGCATGTGATGAAAGCGTTGCTCGATCAGCAGGGAGGGACTGCTCGTTATTTGCTCACCCAAGCCAATGTCAATTTAGCGCAGTTACGTTCTCAATTGGATGAAGCATTGGATCGGTTGCCAACTGTAGAAGGAAATGCCGGTGAGGTGATGATTGCCAATGATCTGTCTCGGTTGCTTAATTTAACTGATAAACTGGCTCAACAACGTAGTGATCAATATATTTCCAGTGAATTGTTTGTCTTGGCAGCAGTACAAGATGACGGTCAACTAGGGGAAATGTTGCGACAAGCGGGTGGCAATGTACAAGCTATTCAACAAGCCATTGATCGGATCAGAGGGGGAGAGCAAATCGATGACCCCAATGCGGAAGAGCAGCGACAAGCGTTGGAAAAATACACCATTGATTTGACCGAGCGTGCCGAACAGGGACAATTGGATCCGGTCATTGGACGCGATGATGAAATTCGTCGCACCATTCAAGTGTTGCAGCGTCGCACTAAAAACAACCCTGTGTTGATTGGTGAACCCGGTGTGGGAAAAACTGCAATTGTCGAAGGTCTGGCGCAACGAATTGTCAATCAAGAAGTACCAGAGGGGTTGAAGGATAAACGGTTATTATCGTTGGATCTAGGCGCATTGATTGCCGGGGCAAAATTTCGAGGTGAATTTGAGG
>WLWR01000211.1 GCA_012103495.1 Legionellales bacterium | reverse complement strand
ACCAATTTCATAATCGTTAAAGTCATGTGCGGGGGTAATTTTCACGCAGCCACTGCCAAACTCTACATCGACGTAATCATCAGTAATGATGGGTATTTCACGCTCAGAGATTGGTAATATGATATGTTGGCCAATTAGGTGCTTGTAACGTTCATCATTTGGATTGATAGCAACGGCAGTATCACCAAACATGGTTTCAGGCCGCGTTGTGGCAATGGTAATATGTTCATTGGTTTCTTTAACCGTGTATTGAATATGCCATAGAGAACCTTGTTCTTCTTGTGATATCACTTCTAAATCAGAGACAGCTGTTTTGAGTTTAGGGCACCAGTTGACTAAGCGCTTACCTCTATAGATTAATCCTTCATTGTGAAGTTCAATAAAAACCTTATTTACAGCTGAAGATAAGCCTTCATCTAAGGTGAACCTTTCTCTACTCCAATCTATAGAATCTCCAATTTGGCGCATTTGATTGGTGATGGTTGATCCTGAAGTTTCTTTCCATTGCCAAACTTTTTTTACAAACTCATCACGACTATAGTCTGTGCGCTTTTCCCCCTTTGCTTCAAGCTGACGCTCTACGACCATTTGTGTTGAGATCCCCGCATGATCAGTACCTGCTTGCCATAGTGTTTTATGGCCTGTCATGCGTTTATAGCGGATAAGGGCATCCATTAATGTATGCTGAAAACCATGTCCCATATGCAAGCTACCAGTCACATTAGGTGGAGGGAGCATTATACAATAAGGTGTACCATTACCATTAGGGGCAAAATAATGATTATTTTCCCAGGATTGATACCACTTGGCTTCGATGTCGGTAGGGCTAAAGTTTTTTTCCATGATTTATTTTATAGCTGCTAAAAATGAGCGAATAGTACCAGAAAAAGCGGTTAATTGCAGTCAAATTTGAGGGTAATTTAATAGACACTTAAGATTTGAAGAAAAACATGGTGAGCTTGCTGTTTGGTACCGAGGGTGGGGCTCGAACCCACACGATGTTGCCATCACCGGATTTTGAATCCGGCGCGTCTACCAGTTCCGCCACCTCGGCAAAGAGCGCAGAGTATACCATGCTTTTAGTTAGGCGCAATCATTGATGACTGGGTTTTGTAAATGGAGGGGTGGTGTTCAGTGGAATAAACGATGGACCTTAAGTTACGCCAAGCCAGTGGTTATTTGTTCAGTGGTGGCAATCACCGGTAATTGATGTTGAATTAACCATTGCCTAACAGTGGTGGTGGCATCTGCTTCCGTTAAGATAAATAAAGTATCCGCGCCTAAAGCTCCGCATCCTTTGCTAGCCAGTACTCCGGTAAGCGTTTGGATTGTTGCCAGCCAGTTACGACTGGCGTCGGTGACTAAGTCGTAGTTGGCTAAACAATCACCATAGGCTTGAAGAGTTTGAGCAAATGTGAGGGCGCAAGGTTGTTGAAATGCGGCAACGGCTTGTTGAGCGAGAGTGAGCAAAGTTTTATTGGGAGAGGAAGGGTGATTCATCAAATGTTGATGGGTTGCTAGTTTGTGTCGTGTGTGTACAACGGTGCCATCCATTTGTGGAAAAGGCCATGTGTATTGAGTTAGGGCAAAAGGTTTCCGTGTGAAATGACACACGCCTCCGATCGCTTGAGCAACCAAATCAGCACCACTGGGTGGTAAGCCTTGTCCCGACCAGCTGTGTGTTTGATAACAGGTGAGTAAGGTTTCTATAGTGGATTGTTGCCAGGAAATAAGAGGCGTCTGTGCGAGCTGGTGTAATGCTTGATACACTAGTAAAAACTGTGCGCTGGATGCTCCCAGACCACCTTGTTGTTGATACGGATCATGAAATTCAAAGTGATAGGTGTCGGCAAGTTGGGGGTGTGCTTGTAACAGGCGCCCCGCCGGGCTGTGTGGATGTAAATGACTAACCGCACGACCGGGTTGGCTTACGGTCAATTTGAATGGGGGGGCAGTGGTCAAAATGAGAGTAGGCCCGCCGGTTAAGGCAAGGTATTCGCCAATTAAAAATGTTTTTGCGGGTGCGGTGAGAGTAAGTACCACAGACATTAGTAAGTGGTTTGCTCATTGGTTTGCGGATCACTTTGCGACAGCGCGCGCAATTCTTTTAAAATTTCAATGGCATTGCTCAAAGTGATGCGTTTGCGAATGGCCAGCAATTCTTCCAAACGTTTTTTCAACATGGGAATTTCATCCGCGTGAGCACCGGCACTGAGGGTTAAATTATCAATGTGTAAGCGCATGTGACCTTGAATAATCCCTTCGGTGGTGAGTGCGCGTAGCGCTCCGAGGTTTTGCACCAATCCCACCGCGGCGATAATGCGTGCTAAATGATCTGCGTGTTCAACCCCTAACATACGCAAACACAATTGCGCAGTGGGGTGTAATTGGGTAACGCCACCAACCGTGCCAACCGAAATCGGTGCACTGAATGAGCCAATTAATTGATTGTCGTGTACTCGCCAGTGGGTAATCGAACGATATTGTTGGTCTTGGCAAGCGTAGGCGTGAATGCCAGCTTCCACGGCGCGCCAATCGTTACCCGTTGCAATTAAAATAGGATCAATGCCATTGAGTACGCCTTTGTTGTTGGTAGCCGCACGATAGGGATCCGTTTCGGCAAATAGGGAAGCTTCTTGCAAGCGATCACCCAGCTGTGGATCGATGTCATGGATCACAACTTGGGCATGGGCTAATTTG
>WLWR01000210.1 GCA_012103495.1 Legionellales bacterium | reverse complement strand
ATAATTACATTCGTGGTGAATTCTGGGAACCATATGAGCGCATTGAAGGCGCTATTAGCGAAGCATACCAAGCCGGGTTGTTAGGGGAAAATATTTTAGACTCGGGATTTGATTTTGATTTGCACAATCATTTAGGTGCGGGTGCTTACATTTGTGGAGAAGAAACAGCTTTATTAAATTCCATCGAGGGCAAACGTGGGTTGCCACGATTCAAACCACCTTTTCCTGCTAATTTTGGTTTGTATGGCAAACCGACCACTATCAATAATACAGAAACATTTGCATCGGTACCGATGATCATTGAACGAGGTGCTGATTGGTTTTTGCAATTGGGAAAACCTAACAATGGTGGTACCAAAATATTTTGTGTGAGTGGTCATGTGAATCGTCCAGGTAATTTTGAAGTGCCATTGGGAACATCGTTCCACGAATTGTTGGAATTGGCCGGTGGTGTGCGCGATGGACGTAAATTAAAAGCGGTCATTCCTGGAGGATCTTCGATGAATGTGCTGCCAGCAGATGTGATCATGGACATTGATATGGATTATGACAGCATTCAAAAAGCTGGGTCTGGATTGGGATCCGGAGGGGTCATTGTGATGGATGATTCTACTTGCATGGTTGATGCGTTATTACGAATTTCTGAATTTTATATGGAAGAGTCCTGTGGACAGTGTACTCCTTGTCGTGAAGGAACTGGGTGGATGGTGCGCTTGTTGAAACGGATTAAAAGTGGACGTGCACAATTGGCAGATATCCAACGATTAAAAACAGTGGCGGATAATATTGAAGGACGCACGATTTGTGCTTTGGGTGAAGCTGCGGCGTGGCCGGTACAAAGTTTCATCAAACATTTTTATCACGAATTTGAACATTACGTGCAGTAGGTTGAACAATGATGATTACGGTGGAAATTAACGGTCAATCCATTACCACAGAATCTGGAAAAATGATTATAGAGGTGGCAGATCAGGCGGGGATTTATATTCCACGTTTTTGCTATCATAAAGAATTATCAATTGCTGCTAATTGCCGTATGTGTCTGGTTGAAGTTGAGAAAGTCGGTAAAACCGTTCCTGCTTGCGCAACGCCAGTAGCTGATGGTATGAAAGTTTTGACTCGATCTGAAAAAGCCGTGTACTCACAGCGTGCAGTGATGGAGTTTTTATTAATCAATCACCCATTGGATTGCCCCATCTGTGATCAAGGTGGTGAGTGTGAACTGCAAGATGTTTCCATGGGTTATGGTGAAGGGTTTTCACACTACACTGAAAAAAAACGGGTGGTGGCTGATGAAGATTTAGGACCCTTAATTTCAACCGATATGACACGTTGTATTCATTGCACTCGCTGTGTGCGTTTTGGCGAAGAAATTGCCGGGCTGCGTGAGTTGGGAGTGACTGGTCGTGGCGAACACAGTTTTATTGGAACATTTATTAAACACAGCCTCCAATCGGAAATTTCGGGTAATGTTATTGATGTTTGTCCAGTTGGCGCACTGACTTCTAAACCTTATCGATTCAGCGCACGTGCTTGGGAATTGACGCAGAGCGATTCGATTGCGCCACACGACTGTTGGGGTTCTAACATCCATATCCATATGCGTCGGCAACAGATCATGCGAGTGATTCCCAAGGAAAATCCAGCGATCAATCAAAGCTGGCTATCGGATCGAGATCGGTTTAGCTATTTAGGCTTGATGAGTAAAGAACGATTGACTCAACCATTGATCAAACAAACCGATGGTTGGCAACCCGTTTCTTGGGAACAAGCGTTGCAAAAAGCGGCTGACGCCATCAAGGAAATTTTAATGGCGCAGGGGCCTGATCAGATGGGTGCACTTGCTTCAGCCAGCTCTACTACAGAAGAATTATTTCTATGGCAAAAGTTAATGCGTGGGTTGAATATTGCTAATATCGATCATCGTGTGTTGCAAAATGATTTTGCTGATCAAGCTCATGCGCCACAATTCCCTGGCACGACGATGTCTTTGGCAGAGTTAGAACAGCAACAGGCAGTTTTATTGGTTGGTAGTGCGTTACAACGTGAACAACCACTGGCAGCGGTGCGTGTACGCAAAGCGCAAGCACATGAAGCGGTGGTGATGGCAATTAACCCAATGGATTATTCATGTCATTTCCCAATTGAGCACAAGGTGATTACTCGATTGGATGAAATGGTGGACCATTTGGCTCAAATTGCCAAAGTGCTTGTTGAACAACAGGCAATACAAGCCCCGGCAAACGCGGTGGCATTACTGGCAGATTGCCAACCGCAAGCGATGGCGCATACCATGGCACAGCAACTTAACGGTGTTGAAAAATCCGTTATTATTTTGGGAGCAGTGGCACAAAATCATCCGCAAGCATCCATTGTGCGATCATTGGCGCAATTGATCAGCACGCTTAGCAACAGTCAATTGGTATTAATGACAGAAGGTGCTAACAGTGCGGGTGCTTGGTTGGCCGGTGCGTTACCTCATCGAACCGTAGGCGGTGCTGCCGCGAACAAAGGTGGTTTGGATGCGAAAGCTATGTTTGCTCAGCCACGTAAAGGTTATGTTTTATTAAATTTGGAACCAGAGTTTGATTGTGCTAATTCACAGCAAGCGCTGCAGGCATTGCAACAAGCGGGCTGTGTGGTGGTGTTAACACCCTATGTCACGCAAACCATGCGCGATTATGCCGATGTGATTTTACCCATGAC
>WLWR01000209.1 GCA_012103495.1 Legionellales bacterium | reverse complement strand
GAATATCAATTGCTGTAATGTTTGGCAATGCAGTTAATGATGTGACTGCTACTGCCGGTCCACCCTTACCCGTTAGAGTTGCTGTTGCTGTGTTAGCCATTTACTTCCCCCTCACTACTATTGGGTTGATGTTGATAAATCTGTTCCATCGCACTAGCAAAGCGTTGTACCCGCTCATTCACTGGCGCTTCAGATTGATAAACAATTGGTTGGAAAATTTCTTGCTCACAATAACGACGTAAGCAATCAATAGCACACAAGGCTATTTCTTCTTTGGACTCGAAATGATAGAAAATACTGGCTTTACGGATATTGCAAGCTTGAGCTATGTCAGTCAGGGAGGTACCATGGTAACCTTTCAACGTAAAATACTCTGTAGCCGCCAACACTAATTTTTTTCGCATTGGTGCTTGCTTATCTACCAAGTGATAGGGTAAAATATCGCCTGACATTACAATTACTTCTCCGTTGTTATTATTTGTTATAAATAATAGAGTCTTAGTTTCGGGTTCTTATTGTGCCCGATTAACCAGGGAATGTCCACTATAGAGCGTGTGACAATAGTAGGCAAATAACAAAGGGTCCGCAAATGAAACAAATCTCCCCATTGTCAGAAATCGGTAGTAAGATTCGTTCGCTGCGTTTAGCTCGTGGTTATTCACAAGAAGCGCTGGCTGCGGAAGCAGATATGGCGCGTTCTTATTACGGTGCCATTGAGCGCGGTGAGCGCAACTTTTCAGTATTAGGATTATTACGCATTGCACGTGCGTTGAATGTTTCCGTCATCGAGCTATTTCCACAAAGTTATCTATCCACCAACAACCTGCAATAATATCTATGCATAAATATTCTTATTGATGACAAATTGTATTATGATCATGCCTCCTTTTGGGTAGTCGGCATTTTTGTCGAGTATCCTTAAAACGAATCAATCACTCTTTACAAAAATAATTAGGAGCATTTCATGACGCAGCTTAGCCAAGACTCCCTTGCCGCAGCCAAAACGTTATCCGTAGACGGAACCGACTACGTTTATTACAGCTTACCGCATGCTGAGCAAATGGGTTTAGCACAAACGCGTCGACTGCCCTACTCCTTAAAAATTTTGTTAGAAAATTTATTACGGCATGAAGATGGTATCAGTGTAACGTCAAAAGATTTCACCGCCATGGCTGATTGGCTTACTAGCCAAAGCAGTCAACATGAAATCGCCTATCGACCGGCGCGCGTTCTCATGCAAGATTTCACTGGCGTACCTGCGGTCGTTGATCTGGCCGCCATGCGCGATGCCATGGTTACCATGGGCGGTGATCCAGCAAAGATCAATCCATTGTCTCCAGTTGATTTAGTCATCGATCATTCAGTGCAAGTCGATGTATTTGGCCAACCGTCCGCATTAACCAAAAACACAGAAATTGAAATGCAGCGCAATTACGAACGCTATCAATTTCTACGCTGGGGACAAACCGCTTTTGATAATTTTCGCGTGGTGCCACCAGGCACCGGCATTTGCCATCAAGTCAACTTAGAATATTTAGCCAAAGGTGTTTGGTCAAAAACGGTTGGTGATACAACGCTGGCATATCCGGATACTTTAGTAGGCACCGACAGCCACACCACGATGATCAATGGATTGGGGGTCTTAGGCTGGGGCGTGGGGGGTATCGAAGCCGAAGCGGCCATGCTGGGACAACCCATTTCCATGTTAATCCCCGAAGTCATTGGCTTTCGCTTGGAAGGTGCTTTACCTGAAGGCATCACCGCCACCGATTTAGTCTTAACCGTCACCCAAATGCTGCGTGAAAAAGGCGTCGTGGGTAAATTTGTTGAATTTTACGGTCCTGGCTTACCGGCATTGCCATTGGCTGATCGTGCCACCATCGCCAACATGGCTCCCGAATACGGTGCTACTTGTGGTTTTTTCCCAATTGATCAAGAAACCTTAAGATACATGCAACTAACCGGCCGCTCGCCGCACACCATTGCCTTAGTTGAAGCTTACTGCAAAGCACAAGGCTTGTGGCACGATCCCAGCGCCACCGAACATCCTCTATTCACCGACACCCTAACATTAGATTTAGCCACTGTAGAACCCAGTCTGGCCGGCCCCAAGCGTCCACAAGATCGGGTGAACCTCACCACACTGCCCAACACATTTCACCGATTTTTAACCGATGCTGGCAAAGCCGATGAATTCGACCAAGAATTTGACGTAGCGCATGAAGACTACACCCTACGTCACGGTGACATTGTCATCGCAGCGATCACCAGTTGCACCAATACATCCAACCCCAGTGTATTAATGGCTGCCGGCTTAGTGGCCAAAAAAGCGTTGGAATGCGGCTTGCAACGCAAACCTTGGGTCAAATCCTCACTGGCTCCCGGTTCAAAAGTCGTGACTGATTATTTGGAAAAAGCCAACCTACAAATGTATTTAGACGACTTAGGATTCAATCTAGTCGGTTACGGCTGCACCACCTGCATTGGCAATTCAGGCCCACTGCCTGAACCCATCAGTCAAACCATCAACCAACATGATTTAGTGGTCGCTTCTGTCTTATCCGGCAACCGCAACTTTGAAGGTCGTGTTCACCCGCAAGTCAAAACCAACTGGTTAGCCTCCCCTCCGTTGGTGGTTGCCTACGCATTAGCAGGCACCACTCGCATTGATTTAAGTCAAGATCCTTTGGGCAATGATCCACAAGGAAACCCGATATATTTAAAAGACATTTGGCCCAGCAACCAA
>WLWR01000208.1 GCA_012103495.1 Legionellales bacterium | reverse complement strand
GAGTATGAAAAAGCGGGAGACGATGCTTGTAATTACTGGCAATCTTACGCACAACACCCGGTGTCCACCAAGAAGGTTCCTGGCAACCATGAAACGATGTTTTATCAGCCGCATGTCACTGCCCTGGCAACCGCAGTAACTCAAGTTTTACAAACATTCGGAATTGAATAAGCAAGGAAGCTTTAACCAACTTCTAGAGATAAAGCAGCAAATTCTTTCACATCGCCTTCGTTTGACAAGGTTCTATTATTACTTTTTTCTTCTAGTTCAGAAGAAGAATTTATATATTCTGCCAATTTCGTAGCCACCGATGGTGGTTGAATCGCACCCATAAAAATTCCAAATGTGCTGTAACTTACCTTATCTTCACTTTTTTTCCCTGGCTTTAAATCAAAGTTAGCTTGTCGCAGGATTTGCTCTGTAAGTCCTCTCACTGTTGATTCTTCGTCATCAGAAAACATACACAATTGATAATCATTTTTTTCATGACGCGGTTGCAATAACGCTAACCCTTCCACCACCCCATCAATGTTTTTTTTCACAACGACGCTGACTTGTTCATTGGTTAATAAATTCATAATAAATTGACTTCCCATGTAGTCAAATCTCTTCATCCATACATGAACATCGTTTTTAAACGCCTGTTCATTGTCATATTGGTCTGGCGACTTAAAATATTGTGTCGGGACATGAGAAGATACTGGCACAATCTCTCTTTTAATGGTTGGGTCACGACGCATCACTTGAAACGCCACATCAGATTCAAGAGAAAAATTCATCTGCTTGGCAAATTCACAAACCATAGACCGTGGGAGACTTATCGCATCCATAAAAATATTAAGCCCTCTGCCGTCACTTTCATTCCTTTCTTGAGGCGCCGCATTCTCCCTATCATCCTTAACCTGCCTCACAACCTGCTCTGTAAGCTTCGCAGCAGTTTGCACCGTATTAGCAAATAAAGATAAGCGATAATCTTTTGCATAACATGGTCTTAACACTGCAAAACCAACCATTTGTCCCTCTTCATTGTTCATTCGCACAGAACTCATTTGTTCATGGGTTAGCAACGCTGTAACAAATTGACTATCCATCCGTTTAAACTCTGTTATCCAGCGCGAAAGAAAGTTTTTCATTCCCAATTCCCATTTATCATGCGCACTTTCAAATTCTTGACCCGTATTATTTTGGGTTGGTGATTTATAAGATACGACAAGATGTTCGTTGCGGTACCGTTGCATCGTTCCTGTTACCTGAAAATTTCCCCATTCCCTATACCGATTAACTTGTGCCTGAACAGCATACAACTTCACTTCCCGTCCGTATAAATGATACTCTATGACATAATTCCAAAGCTGCCTTCCAATATGTTGGCCGCGAAAATCACGATGGACAATAAATAAACCGATAAATCCGAAATTCTGTTCATATCGAGGTGCTAAAATACAACCTAATAACTTTTGTTGTGAATTAACAGTGACAAAAAAATCATTTGGAAAGTGCTGATAGTAAACATCTACATCATATTGACCAGGATCCCAACCCTCCTCAATCATCCAAGCTTTAATAATTGATAAATCGCTTGCCTCTATCTGACGAATTCTATAATCCTGAGTGGTATTAATGCACTGCATAATGAAAGACTCTCAAATAATTATTCGTTTTACAAAAATGAAAAGAACCGTTACGATTCATTTTAATGGATTGTACATTTTGCAATAAGAGCAATCAATCCTGTCTGTAATTTATAAAACAGTTGTCATTACAACCTATGTCTACTTTATCGTTACTGAACATTATTGATTGGATTGATGAACTTGCCATCTATATGAAGCCGGATTATGAGATTATCACCATCAATCCCGCCGCAGCTTCTTTTTTTGCCTGCGATCTTGAGGCAAGTGTTGGCAAATCTCTGTTACAGGTTTGCACTCAAAACAAGTCAATCATCCCCTCAGAAGAAATAAAAAGTGTCTTAGAAACCGGACAACCAACGACTGTTGATAAGGAAAACTTATGCTGGAAACTATTACCAGCCCAACAAAGTCCGGGACAAAAAATTATGCTGCTTGGTAAATATCAAGAAAAACCACAACATAAAGAAGATATGGCTTTTTTTATTAAGCAAGTAAAAGAAATTACTGGGCAGGACCATATTCAAGAAAACCTGCGTTTACCTTTATACGCCAAGATGATCAAACATTATTACGAGCGTCTCATCGATTACATGCCTCACAATGTCTATTGGCTCGATAAAAATTGCATGACCCTAGGTTGCAATCAAAACGTGCTACGGTTAATCGGATTGACGAAAAAAGAACAGTTTGTCGGCATTACTTATGAAGAAATGGGCAAGCTAGCTGATTGGACCGAAGGGCAAGCTGCGTCATTCAAACGTGATGATATGGAAGTCATGCGCACCAACCAGCCCAAATGTAATGTTGAAGAGCCTATCTTATATGACGAGAATGATGAACCCATCTATTATGTATCAAGTCGAGTTCCATTACATAACGATAAAGGCGAGGTCACCGGTGTCGTCGGAATCTCCGTAGATGTCACTAGCAAAAAGAAAGCTGAAGAGCTTGCGAAACAAAACGCCATTTCTGAGAAAATTATTCAAACGTTGAAAACCATTACAGGTAGTTTGTCTCATGAAATTCGAACACCGTTGACTGGGATTCGTCTGGGATTACAAACACTCAAACACTTTTTTACCCACCTCTTGGCAGAAAGAGGGCAACTTGCCACTATTGAAATCATT
>WLWR01000207.1 GCA_012103495.1 Legionellales bacterium | reverse complement strand
CTAGGTTATTTACGTCTTTACAGTCAAGTTAAAATCGATGGTCAAGAGCACATCGCGCAATTTGATGTATCGATTCAGCAATGAGAATTGAAATAACCGTGTGATCATTTGAATCCAGTGAACTTGTCAATATTTTCTTCGGTCCAGTTTGTACAATCATTGTATTTCAGAAAAACAAATGCGAATTGTTTGCATTTTATTGAGGTTTGCATATGATGCTGATTTTGATGGAAACTTAGTCGGTAAAACGGATTTATGTGGATTTCGGTTAGACAAAAATTTATTTTCGCCAGTGTTGTAGCCATATTATGGTCGTCGTTTTGCATTTGGCTTAGTATTCCTTGGATCCAGGATTTGGCAACAGTGGTTACTATTGTGCCAGCTGTGCTGGCGATTATGTTCATCGCCTTGGTTCCCAGTTTCATGTACATGTTCCTTTTTGTCAGTTATATAATTGATAAACGCCCCTTGCCTCCTTCGCTGGTACGATATCCGGCTGTGACGATTTTGATTGCGGCATTCAATGAAGAAGGACATATTCTCGATACACTGCATTCGATTGCCGTGCAGCAATATCATGGGCCGATTCAGGTGATTGTGATTGACGATGGGTCAACCGACGATACCTTTGCCAAAGTGATTGAATTCAAGCAACAAAGCCAGAGTGATTTGTCGATTATTCGCCACACCACCAACAAAGGGAAGTCACATGCATTAAATAAAGGACTGTATCAATCCAAGTACGATTTGATTGTTACCTTGGATGCTGATACGTCATTGAGTAAGTATGCCGTCATGCGAATTGTTGAGCGATTGCATGCCGGTGCTTTGCGCAGAGCCGCAGTTGCTGGCAGCGTACATACTAAAAATTTTGGTTATAGCTTGATCACCAAAATACAAGATTGGGATTATTTTAATGGATTAGCGCCGGTGAAACGGGTGCAAAGTTTGTATAAAGGTACGTTGGTGGTGCAGGGAGCCTTTTCAATTTACAGGAAAGAATGTCTGCTGGAAGTTGGAGGTTGGACTGAGTCGTTGGCAGAGGATATTGTATTAAGTTGGGGTTGGTTGGCGCGTGGCTACTATCTTGATTTTGCTGAGAATGCCATTGCTTTTACTTACATTCCGAAAACGTATCGAGCTTTTTTTTGGCAGCGCAGTCGCTGGGCGCGGGGAATGCTGGAAGGATTTTATGCTCACCCTAAAGTGCTTGCTAAAGGGCGACTTTCGACCTTGTTTATTTATTGGAATTTATTGTTACCACTGATTGATTGTGCCTTTGCGTTTGTGTTTATTCCGGGGTTGATTTTAGCTTTTTTTGGTTATTTTTACATTGTTGGTCCCTTGACGCTGGCGGTTCTTCCGCTCTCATTGATCAACAATTCAGTATTTTTCTTCCGCCAGCGTAAAATTTTTCGCAACAGTGGACTTAAAAAACAGCGCAATATTTTAGGATTCATCTTTTATCTCTTAACCTATACCATGTTGATGTCGCCTTCGGTTATTCATGGTTATGTGACTCACTTGCTTCGCCTTAAAAAAAGGTGGGGAACAAAATGAGACGTCGATGTGTCATGTTTGTATTGCTGGGATGGGTGATGGGTGGATTGATGCTGGCTGCACAAACATCGGCGACTAATTTTTACCAACAAGTGGCATTGGCTCAACAAGCTGCCGAACGGAATGATCCCAAGCAAGCATTGCAGCACTATCAACAAGCGCGGGTATTGGCCGAAGCCCAAAACGATGAAACGTTGATTCGTGTCGCTTTGTTTGGGATTGCTCGAATGCAAATGTGGTTAGAGCATCTTCCTCAAGCACAAGCACTGTATCGTCAACTGTTAATGACCCCCTTAAACGAGCAAGATCGTGCCTTAGCTCAATCGAAGCTAATGGAAGTTGAGCAAATGATGGCGCTAGAGCGTAAAAGACAAGGGCAGGATGGCTATACGAATTTCCATGAGCAAGTGGATGATGCTCAGCAAGCGGCAAAGCGCAATGATCCCAAGCAAGCGTTGCAACACTATCAACAGGCACGAATATTGGCCGAAATTCAAAACAATGAAACACTGATTCGTGTGGCTTTGTTTGGCATGGCTCGAATGCAAGTGTGGTTAGGGAGTCTGACGCAGGCACAAACACTGTATCGTCAATTGTTAACAATGTCGCTAGACGATCAAGATCGTGCCTTAGCTCAAGCCAAGTTGGTGGAAATTGATCAGCTGAAGGCACTGGAGCGCAAAAGACAAAAGCAAGCAAAAGAGCAACGTGCGTATACAGCTTTTCATGAGCAAGTGACATTGGCTCAACAAGCTGCCGAGCGTAATGATCCCAAAAAAGCGTTGCAGTACTATCAACAGGCGCGAGTATTGGCTGAAACCAAAAACAATGAAACGCTGATTCGTGTCGCTTTGTTTGGCATAGGGCGGCTCCAAATTTGGTTGAACAAATTTAATCAAGCCAAACAAACGTATCAACGGGTGTTGACAATGACACTGAGTGATGAAGATCGCGCTTTGGCCCAATCAAAATTAGTTGAAATTGATCACTTAGTGATACTGGTGCGCAAACGGCAAGAAGAAGAGAGAAGGCAAGAAATATTAAGTCGAGTCAAAACCGCTCTGTATAACGAACAGCTTGTTCTTGGCTTTGAAATTTTACAAGAGTATCCGGATAAGACCAGTTACCCTTATCTCATGACGGTGGGATTGGCGTATGCGTTTAGTGCGTCACCCAGACATGCTTTGCAATATTATCAACGTGC
>WLWR01000008.1 GCA_012103495.1 Legionellales bacterium | reverse complement strand
ATCAGCGGTGAAGAGCGTACTAATTCACGAATTGCTTTGTTTGAAGTTGGGATTCGCGGCGAATTGCTGCCTGACCTTAGAATAGAAGCTTTCTATGGTAGGTCTGATTTGGCATTGCAAACCGCAGCGGGTTTTGCCAGAGATTTTTTCGGGGTGCGCTTGACGTATTTCTTTGATGATTTCATTGGACAATCTTCACCGGAAGCTAGCCACTACTGGTATCTACGATACAACACGTATGATCTATTGAGTTTGTATGAACCCGGACAGAAAGAATTCGATCCGACCTATTCATCTTCTTCCAAGCATTCAAGCGCTCCTGAAAGTTCGAGTGAACCGTCAGACTTGTATGAACCTAGACAAAGAGAGTTTGATCCGACTTATTTACCCTCTCCCAGGCGCTCAGGTCCTCCCAGAGGTCGAGGATCTCGACCTTCTAGAGGAGGGGCAAGAGGTGGTATCTAAGGTATTCGCATCTGGTAGGGTAATCGGTATACTAGCAGGACATGAAAATCTCAAGGAGCGTGTGTGATGGTGGAAGACGTTAATAATGAACCTATATTTTATGCTAGTGAAAATCCAAATCCGGTGTTTCGATTTGATTTTGAAGGGCAATTAGTTTACGCCAATCAAGCGGCACAAGTGATCACCGCGCAGTGGTTAGAATCAGAAAGCCAGGTCACGGTACCTGATGAGATGGTGGTGATGCTTTCCAAGGCCGTGACTCAAAATGCTATTTGCAGTGCTGAGCTTACCGTCGATGAACGGGTCTATCATTTAGATTTTGTACCCTTTACCGAGCGACACTATGTTAATGTGTATGGGTTTGACATCAGCCCACGCAAGCAATTGCAACAGCAAGTCACGCGGTTGCAAAATTACGATGTGTTAACCAATTTACCCAACCGCAAACAGTTGGTTGATTTTTTAAATGAGCGATTGAGCCAACCGGATACGGAGCAAGGATTGTTTGCTTTGTTTGCCATTGGTAGTAAAGATTTATTGGATTTGCGGCATACTTTGGATCATCAGATTTATGAAGCCTTGTTATCCAATTTTGCCGAACGTGTACAAGCCTGTTTGCCCAGTCATTATTTTATTGCGCGTACCAGTGAGACTCAATTTATCGTCGTGAGTCGATTGATCAGTGAGGATGCGGATGCCACCAACATTGCTGAATTGTTGATTGAACAATTGACGCAACCATTGTTTATCGAAGGGCATGATTTAGCATTTCGGGTGCACATTGGAATTGCCATTTATGCTGAAGATACCAAGCAAGCCGAACGGTTGGTGCGCTATGCAGAAATGGCGTTGAGTGCTGCCAATCATGAACAAATCTCCAGTTATCATTTTTATCATCAAGAGTTGGATCAACAGATGGCTGATCGGCATCGGTTGGTGCAAGATTTGCGTCAAGCGTTGAAACAACAGCAATTTATCATGTATTACCAATCACAACACAGTAACAATGAAGCGGTACTGGGATTTGAAGCTTTGATTCATTGGCAACATGGACAGCATGGTTTGTTAATGCCCGGACGATTTTTGGATATTGCCGAAGAATATGGGTTGATGCAGGCTATCGGCCAATGGCGATTGAACCAAGTGTGTCATCAAGTGCATCAATGGCAAAAACAAGGTTATCAATTGCCTAGGATCGCAATTAATATTTCACCCTCTCAATTCAAACATGCTGAGTTTGTTCAATCGGTTGCTCAAGCGCTGAAGAAAAATAAAGTTTCACCGGCATTGATTGAATTGGAAATTGCTGAAAAGATTTTATTGGCCGATTTGGAGCAAGCACAAACCATTCTTACCCAATTGGCAGAGTTAGGGGTGAGATTGGTCGTGGATGATTTTGGGACCAGCTATAAATCATTTCATTATTTGGCAAAATTACCGGTGCATAAATTAAAAATTGATCGCACTTTTGTCAGCGCTTTGGATCATGCGACTGAGAAAGGTAATTTGATTGATCACATTATTCATCTGGGGCATCAATTGGGATTGGATGTGATTGCCGAAGGGGTAGAAAATGTTGCCGAAGCCAATTATCTCATTGAACAGGGCTGTGATGAATTGCAAGGTTATTATTATAGTGAGCCCTTACCGGCGGATGAAATCGTCAGTAAATATCAATTTTAAACGGTTTAGGCAGTATGAAAACCATTCAACGGCGATCGATTGATCCGCAAGCCATGACGGCATTGACTCAAACTCCAGAATTGTTGCAACGCATTTATGCTGCGCGTGGAATTACCACCCATGAGCAATTGCAATATCAATTGGCGCATTTAATTCCTTATTATCAATTGAGTGACATTGAGCCGGCGGTGGATTTATTGGTGGATAGCCTTCAACACCAGCGGCGCATCATGATCATTGGTGATTTTGATGCTGATGGGGCCACCAGTTCCGCATTGGCGGTATTGGCACTGCAGGCTTGTGGTGCACAACACGTGCAATATTTGGTGCCCAATCGATTTGATTTCGGTTACGGTTTGACGCCGGAAATTGTGCAAGTGGCTGCCGAGCAATGGCAGCCGGATGTGTTGGTTACGGTGGACAATGGTATTACCAGTGTTGCTGGGGTTGAATTGGCCAATCAATTGGGAATGAAAGTTTTAATTACTGATCATCATTTGCCTGGTGAACAATTGCCACTGGCGCATGCCATCGTCAATCCAAATCGAATTGGCGATGCGTTTGCCAGTAAATATTTAGCTGGTGTGGGGGTGATTTTTTATGTGATGTTGGCTTTGCGACGCCGGTTGGTGGATTTGCAATGGTTTGCCAAACAAGGACTACAAGAACCCAACATGGGACAGTTTTTAGATTTGGTGGCGTTAGGCACCGTGGCCGATGTGGTGCCTTTGGATCACAACAATCGAATTTTAGTTCAACAGGGATTGCAGCGGATCCGAGCTGGATCGACACGACCGGGTATTTTGGCTTTATTGACGATTGCTAATCGAAATCCTCAACAGTTGCAAGCCAGTGATTTAGCATTTGCTGTCGCGCCGCGATTGAATGCGGCGGGGCGATTGCAAGATATGGCAATTGGGATTGCTTGTTTGATCACCGATGATGCAGATCAAGCTCAGCAATACGCCCAACAATTGGATGAACTCAATCAACAACGACGTCACATTGAAGCGCAGATGCAGCAACAAGCGATGGATGTATTGCAGCGATTGTCATTTGATCCACAAGCGTTACCGATGGGACTTTGCTTGTATGATCCGGCTTGGCATCAGGGTGTAATTGGCATTTTGGCTGGTCGGTTGAAAGAAAAATTTCATCGACCGGTGATTGTGTTTGCGCAAGTGGATGCACATGAATTGAAAGGATCGGCGCGATCCATTGCAGGATTGCATATTCGTGATTTGCTCGCCAGATTGGATGGGCAGTATCCAGGATTGATGACTAAATTTGGTGGTCATGCTATGGCGGCTGGATTGAGTTTGCCAACAGCACATTGGGTGCAATTTCAACAAGCGTTTATTACCTTGATTGAAGCACAATTAACGCCGGCGGATTTAACCGGAGAAATTTTATCCGATGGATCTTTGTCGGTGGAGCAATTGACATTGGCAACGGCACGTTTGTTGCAAAACAGTGGTCCGTGGGGACAGCAATTTCCAGAACCGTTATTTGATGGGGTGTTTCAAGTGGTCAATCAATTGGTGTTGGGAGATAAACATTTGAAATTGACGTTGCGGATGAGAGGCAGTTCTTTGCTGATGACTGGTATGGTATTTAATGTGGATCGCAGCCAATGGCCCAATCCGCGGTGCCGTTATATCCACGCCGCGTTTCGCTTGAGTGTGAATGATTATCAAGGCTTAGCCAATTTGCAATTGATCATTGAGCATTTAACGGTGGTGGAGGGTGAACCGGATTAGATGTTGAAGGTGAATAGATGATAAACCGATTGATCGCCGTAGCGCCTATGTTGGATTGGACTGATCGTCATTTTCGGTATTTGATGCGAATTATTTCCAAACATGTCTTGTTGTACAGCGAAATGGTGACTTGTGGTGCTGTCTTGCATGGTGATCGACACCGATTGCTTGGATTTCATTCAGCAGAGCATCCTGTAGCGTTGCAATTGGGAGGCGCTGATGCTACCCAATTGGCGCAATGCGCAGTGGTGGCTGAACAATTTGGTTATGATGAAGTGAATCTCAATGTTGGTTGTCCTAGTGATCGGGTACAGGCCGGTCGGTTTGGCGCGTGTTTGATGTTGGAACCTGATGTGGTGGCCGCGGCTGTTGCCGCAATGCAAGCAGTGGTGAACATTCCAGTAACAGTGAAATCACGCATTGGGGTTGATCAATTTGATCAATATAAACATTTGTATCATTTTGTGAAAACAGTGGCTGAAGCTGGATGCCAGGTATTTATTATTCATGCGCGTAAAGCTTGGTTACAAGGTTTGAGTCCAAAACAAAATCGCGAAATTCCGCCATTGCAATATGAGGTGGTGCAACGATTGAAACAAGATTTTCCACAATTAACGCTTGTTATCAATGGTGGTATTACCGATTTGATCGCGGCGCGACAACATCATCTGGCGTTGGATGGGGTGATGATTGGACGGCAAGCTTATACCGATCCCTATTCGTTGATTGAAGTGGATCGATTATTTTACCAAGATGAGCATCCCTTATTGTCTCGTCAACAAGTGGTGGCACAATATCTTCCTTATATAGCCGATCAATTGGCGCAAGGAGAACGTTTAGCTAGCATGGCTAAACATTTGTTAGGATTGTTGCAAAAAGTTCCAGGGGCGAAGCGGTGGCGACGGTATTTGAGTACCCACATTCATCAACCCAATGCGGGGGTTGAAGTGATTGAACAAGCTTTGGCGCTGTTACCAAATGAAGTGTGATGGTGTTTTGATGTGGCTACGCAAACAACTAAGTCAGCAATGATTTAAAATTCGATTGAATTTTTGGTAACAATTGTTTGAGAATTTTAGGGTTGCCGGTGATGATGTTGCCTTGAGTTAAATACTGTTCGTCGCCGTTAAAATCGGTGATCAAACCACCGGCTTCGCGAATCAATAAAGAACCGGCGGCAATGTCCCATATATTTAAACCATAATGCCAACTGCCTTCTAAACGAGCGGCAGCCACATAAGCCAGATCCAAAGCAGCCGAACCGGCGCGGCGTACTCCTAGACAATGTTGATACAGTGTATGCAAGGTAGCAAAGTAAGGTTCAAACACCGCTTCAGTGCGTAATGGAAAGCCAGTGCCGATCAAGGCATGTTCTAACGCATGCTGTTTGCTTACGCGAAGACGTTTATTGTTCATGTGTGCGCCGCGACCGCGACTGGCAGTGAACACTTCATCGCGAATCGGATCGTAAATCAAACCGTATTCAATGTGTTGGTTGATTTGCAAAGCAATGGAAATACAAAAATGGGGAAAACCGTGTAAATAATTGTTGGTACCATCTAAGGGATCGATAATCCAAGTGCATTCACTGTCATTATCAATGTTGCCACTTTCTTCAGCGATGAAGTTATAAGTTGGGTATGATTTTTCAAGGGTGTTGATAATGGCTTGTTCGGCCTTAATGTCTACTTCGCTAACAAAATCATTGCGCTCTTTTTTGATAGAAACCGTCACCGTATCCAATCGATACAAAGAGCGGGTAATAATATCGCCAGCTTGACGCGCTGCGGTGAGGGCGATGTTTAAAATAGGCTCCATAACCAACCTTTACCAAATCAAATTGGGCGCTATAGTAGCACAAGCATTTGCCCAAGTCTTGAAAGATCCTGGCGCTAAACAACGAACAAATTTTGCGAAATGGCAGGTCGATGATACAGTACCCGGGCAAACAATTGTGATGTTACTTATGTATGATTTGACCCACATTCGCATCGTATTGGTGCAAACGTCGCATCCCGGTAATATCGGCGCAGCAGCACGCGCGATGAAGACCATGGGATTGCGGCAATTGTATTTGGTAGCGCCGCGTCACTTTCCCAGTGAAACCGCCGTTGAATTGGCGTCGCGGGCTGATGATATTTTGCAACAGGCACAGGTGGTGGACACGCTGGCCCAAGCGGTGAGTGATTGTCAATGGGTGTTGGGTGCCAGTGTGCGAACGCGAGGGGTGGTGTTGCCAATGTGGACGCCGCAACAAGCGGCAGACAATATTTTGCAACAAGCGCAACCCATGCCGATGGCCATTGTGTTTGGCTGTGAAAAAACTGGGTTGACCAATGAGCAATTGCATCAGTGTCATTATCAAATTCAAATTCCGGCCAACCCACATTACAGTTCATTGAATTTAGCGCAAGCGGTGCAAGTCATTTGTTATCAATTGCGCGCCAGTGCGCAAGTTTTGCAACAGCCTGAGCAAACAGCGCTGCAACCCTTGGCATCGCACAGCCAGTTACAAGGATTTTATCAGCATTTGGAACGGGTGCTTGAGCAATTGCAATTTTTACATCCGACGCAAGATACGCCATTGATGATGCGGTTACGGCGATTGTTCAATCGTGCACAATTAGAACCGGTGGAAGTGAATATTTTACGTGGTATATTAACCGCGATTGAACGGCAACGATCAAAGGAATCTTAAATGACAGCCGATCCCATTTATTTAGATTACATGGCGACCACCCCGGTGGATCCGCAAGTGGCCGATCAAATGAGTGGCTATTTAACCCAACAAGGCGTGTTTGGCAATCCAGCGTCGCAACATTGTTATGGCCGTCGCGCCAATGTCGCAATCAAACAAGCCGCTGATCATTTGGCCACTTTGATCCGGGCACAACCGCGAGAAATTATATGGACATCTGGGGCAACGGAAGCGAATAATTTGGCACTGTTTGGTGCGGCGCGATTTTATCAACGACAAGGGCGTCACATCATCAGTGTGATCACTGAACACAAAGCAGTGTTGGATCCTTTGCGTCAATTGGAGCAAGAGGGGTTTCGTGTTACTTATTTGACACCGAAAACCAATGGATTGATCGAGGTGCAAGATCTCATTTCTCAATTAACGCGCGAGACTATTTTGGTTTCCATCATGCAGGTGAATAATGAAATTGGTGTGATTCAAGATATTCACACCATGGGTGAATTGTTACGCGAGCGCGGCATTTTATTTCATGTGGATGCGGCGCAAAGTTTAGGGAAAGTGATGATTGATTTACAGCGATTGCCGGTGGATCTCATGGCGTTTTCCGCGCATAAATTATACGGTCCTAAAGGGATTGGCGCTTTGTATGTAAGACGTCAACCGCGGGTGCGATTGCAACCACTGTTATATGGTGGTGGGCAGCAACATGGATTGCGATCAGGAACGTTGGCAACACATCAAATTGTTGGAATGGGAGAAGCGTGTCGATTGACCAATCAATATTTTGATCAAGAATATCAGCGGATTCGTCGATTACGAGATCGTTTGTGGCAAACATTGCAAGCGATCCCAGGGGTGCAATGCAATGGTGATCTTAAACAGCGTGTGCCACACAATTTAAATGTCAGTGTTGCAGGAGTGGAGGGGGAATCGTTGGTGTTGGCACTGCGTGATTTGGCGCTTTCCACCGCTTCGGCTTGCACCACCGCTAGTATTGAACCATCGTATGTATTGCGAGCAATTGGGGTATCCAGTGAATTGGCACACAGCTCGATTCGGATTTCATTGGGACGTTTTACCAGTGAACAAGACATTGATCGCACGATTGCCGTTTTGCAACAGCAAATTGGTTGGTTACGTTCGTTAACGCCATTTGAATATGAGGGTTGAAGATGAGTGAATACAGTCAGGCGGTGTTGCGGTATTTTTTTCAATCCAGGCAGGCAGGCAGTTTGGATGTAACTCAGCCCGATGTCAGAAGTGCTAGGCGCGGTGAAATAGGTGTTGGGGATGTGCTGCAATTACAAATTCAAGTTGATGATCAGCAACTGATTATTGATGCTAAATTTAAAGTATATGGTAACCCGTATGCAATCGCGGCCATGGCTTGGCTCACCGAACAATTAATGGGTCGCACTCTGATAAAAGCGCGTAAATTGACTCATCAAACGGTGGTGGAGGCGCTGGACATTCCACCAACAAAACTCCATACTGCGTTGCAAGTTGAAGATATTTTGTATGAGGTCATTGGGTAATGACAGATTCCATTGTTAAGCAGCATCAACCAGGATCCACAATTCTTACCCTGCATTGTACAGATGCGGCGGTTGGTTATATTCGTCGCTATTTAACCAAACATCCAGCGCATCAAGGATTGCGTATTAGCATTGAGCAGCGAGGGTGTTCGGGTTATGCCTATGTGATTGAACCCAACACTACCATTCATGATCAAGATATGACTGTGTCCATTGCCACCGATATGGTTGCCGTTGTTGAAGCTCGCTATGTGCCAATGCTCAATGGGGTAACGTTGGATTTAGAAAAACAAGGCTTGAATGAAAAACTGGTATTTCAAAATCCCAATGCCAGTGGTACCTGTGGTTGTGGTGAGAGTTTTACCATTAATGTTGATTGATATACTCAGCTTATCGCAGGCTTAAAAGGCCACCTGAGATAACAAACCAAATGTGAGCAGGGTTCGCATCTTGAGGTGGAATGGGTATATACTTAATCAATCAATCAATGACAATCCGTAGACTGTATTTAGGTAGTCTGTATGGCATTAGCAAACAAACCTTTACTTGAGCAGGCGGTGATCGCCTCGCGCCGTGCTTTTTATATCGTTGGGTTCTTTAGTTTATTTGTCAATTTATTCATGTTGACCACGCCGATTTATATGTTGCAATTATTTGATCGGGTGCTGGCCAGTCAAAGTTACGATACATTGATTTTTTTGACCATCATTGCGGTGACCGCACTATTGGTGTTGGCATTGGTGGACATTGCCCGATCGCGGGTCATGATCAAAGTAAGTCAATGGTTGGATAATTATTTAAGTCCAACCGCATTGGCCCAAAGTGCAGATGAAATTTTGCGTGGCAGTTCATATCATCAACAATCATTGCGCGATATTGCCACCGTCCGTCAATTTCTCAGTGGGGCAGGTATTTTTGCATTGTTTGACGCGCCATGGGTGCCTATGTATTTAATTGTAATTTTTTTGATGCATCCATTGTTGGGTATTTTGTCAACGGTGGGCGCGATTGTATTGTTTGCTTTGGCATTGCTCAATGAAATCAAAACGCGTGAACCTTTAGCGGCAGCGAATTTTCAAGCGATACAAACTCAACAACAAATTGATGCCACCATGCGCAACGCGGAAGTGATCCAAGCGATGGGGATGATGCCAAGTATTGTTAAAAATTGGTTTCAAGATAATGAAAAAGTTTTAAGTCTACAGGCGTTGGCCAGTCGGCGTTCAGGAGTGATTTTATCCATTTCAAAATTTATGCGGTTAACGTTGCAATTGGCGATTTTAGGTGCAGGTGCGGTGTTGGTCATCAACAATGTGATTACCCCGGGTGCGATGATTGCTGCGTCGATTTTAATGGCTCGCGCTTTATCACCGGTGGAGCAAGCCATTAGCACTTGGAAAAGTCTAGTGGCTGCGCGCCAGGCATACTATCGATTGCAAAGTTACTTCAGCCATTACAGCCCACGCACTGCAGGTATTAAGTTACCCAAACCGCGCGGCATTCTCACATTGGAAAATGTTTATTTTGTACCAAAAACGTCATCGCGACCGATCATTAATCAAGTGGCGCTGCGTATCAATCCAGGCGAAGTGGTGGCGTTGATCGGTCCATCGGCCGCAGGCAAATCCACGCTAGCGCGAATGATGGTCGGTGCTTTAAAAGCCAGCGCGGGCAGTGTGCGATTGGATGGGGCAGATGTGTATTCGTGGGATAGAGTGGACTTTGGTCGCTATGTTGGCTATTTGCCGCAAGACGTTGAATTGTTTACTGGGACTGTACGGGAAAATATCGCACGCTTGAGTGATGACATTGATGATGAAGCGGTGATTAAGGCTGCACAATTGGCAGGCATGCACGAGTTAATTCTGCATTTCCCTGATGGATACAACACGTTCATCAGCGGCGGTGGCTATGTGTTATCGGGTGGACAACGCCAACGCATTGCTTTGGCACGTGCTTTGTACAAACAACCTCAATTGGTGATTTTGGATGAACCCAATTCTAATTTGGATCATGAAGGCGATCATGCGTTGGCTAGGGCTGTTGATTATATGAAACAACAAGGTTGTTCGGTGGTGGTGATCAGTCATCGCCCGAGTATTGTGCAAGTGGCTGATCGTGTGGTGGTGCTTAACGATGGACAAATTCAAATGGCCGGGCCTCGCGATGAAATTTTAGCCAAACTCAATCAATTAGCCGCTGAACAAAACAAAGCGGCGAAGAAATTATCTCAACGCCCTAGTGATGGTGATGAAGGAGGTTTGCATGCTGCCGGTCATTAACAAGCAATCTTCAGTGGATAACATCATTGAAGTGAATCCTGAACCACCGATTAAGCGGGCGACTTTGTTTGGTCTTATGGTGCTGCTGGTGTTTGTCGGAGGGTTTTTATTCTGGGCGCTGTTGGCGCCGTTGGAGTCAGCAGCGATTGCCGATGGCAAAATTATTGTGGATACCAGCCGTAAAACCATTGAACACTTGGAGGGTGGTATTATCGAGCGGTTGTATATACAAGAAGGTAGTCGGGTAAAGCAGGGAGATTTATTAATTGAGTTGGATGATACGCAAGCATTGGCTCGATTGAGTTTGTTGCGTGGGCAAATCAATCATTTTTATGGGTTTGCATCTCGATTGTTGGCAGAGCGTGATAATAAACAGAGTGTGGAATTTCCTAAGCGATTGACCAGTCAAGCCGATAAGCCGCAAGTTGAACAAATCATACAAAGTCAGCGGGCGATTTTTACCGCCAATCAAGCGACTTTTAACGGGCAAATTAAAATTTTGCAACAACGAATACAGCAATTGCAGAAAGAAATTGAAAGTTTACAAGCTCAGGTTAATGCTGATACCCGGCAGTTGGAATTGATCGATGAGGAAATCAAAGCGGTTGCTTATTTAGAGCAGCGTAAGTTGATTGAACGACCACGGTTGCTGGCGTTACAACGCGAAGCGGCACGATTGCAAGGCGAACGGGGAGAAAATATCGGATTGATTGCCAAGGCTGAACAACGTATTGGTGAAACGCAATCGCAAATCATTGCGACGAAAGACAATCGACAAAAAGAAGTTTTACAAGAATTGCGTGAAACTCGACAACAATTGGCGGATTTATTAGAGGAAGAACGCGCGGCTGAAGACGTTCTGAAACGCACCGCCATTCGAGCTCCGCAAGATGGTACGGTGGTCGGGTTGAAAAAACACACGGTCGGTGGTGTCTTATCAGCCAGTGAAGAAGTAATGGAAATTGTACCCAGTAAGGATGAATTGATTATTGAAGCTCGGCTGAACCCATTGGATATTGATGTGGTCTACCCTGGGTTGGTTGCAAAGGTTAAGTTGACTGCATTCAAACAACGATCAACCCCCAGTTTGGATGGCAAAGTGGATACAATTTCGGCGGATATTTTGCAAGATGAGCATACTGGCGAGACGTATTATGCGGCGCGTGTTAAAATTGATAGTTCACAATTGGAAAAAATCAAACACGTTAAATTGTACCCGGGTATGCCTGCACAAGTGATGATTATCACCGACAAACGCACCCCGATGCGTTATTTTGTCACGCCCATTCAGGATAGTTTTAGCCGAGCTTTTCGTGAGCAATAGTTATTCTTAATGTAGATCCCAAACGTTGGCTAAGGCGATGAAAGCAAAGCCTGCGAACATCCAGGTGAATTCTTTCATATTGCAGCAATGTTCGATCATGACGCTGCGTTTTAATCCGTGTAACGTGCCGATGTAAATGAATGTTCCAGCTGCCAATGAATTTAACACAGGAATGGTCAGAGAATAGTGATCGGTGTGGCTGGCGATTAAGGTGGCCAATAAAATACCCACGGGTGTCATGGCGGCAAACAAGATAAACCAAGCGATGGCTTGATAAATGGAAAAGGTCGATTGATTTAATTTCACGGCTAAAGAAAAACTCGCAGCCCATTTATGGGCAATAATGGCGATTAAAATAATGATGACTTCGGGGGTGCTGTTGGCAATGCCTAAAGCGGTGCCTTCCAATAGGGAATGGGTTGCCAACATGAACAGTGCCACCAAAGCAATGGCTGGAGTGGCGGTTTGTTGTTTATTTAATTCCATCCCAATATGTTCGAATAATAATAAAGTGAGAAACATGACGCCGGCGAGTAAGAAAGCCAATGGATAATGAATGCCCAGAGCTGTGAAATCTTGATGTGCTTCACTGAGCATGTGCAATAAGCCCACGCCTAAGAAAATTCCTGATGCCAATGCTTCACCGGTTGAAAATTTATGGCCGGTTTGTCGATTGATCCGTTTGGCAAAGGGCAGCCAGGCGGCACCGATCGTCATCAATAAAATCACCAGCGCGGAGCTGGCTTTGAGTAGGGTTAGATCCATGTGAGTGTGCTCGTGATAATCGTTTTATTTATAAGCTGGGCGTTCAAGCTTGATGACAGCAATAAGGCCAACTTTAATGTAAGAACTGGATAATATCGCTAAATGTCAGATTTCGCTAGAAGAACGTGCGGGGGAGAAACACCATCATCAAAGCCTACCGCTTGATGATGGTGAGAAATAGCAAGTGATTTGGGTTATGCTCCAGCAACTGGGCTTGACTGAGGTTCATCACTAAAAAGTTTATCCGCAAGAGGATCTCGACTCACAGCAAGCGTTGCCGCTGCGGTTTTTTGAACATGCGCATAGATAGAATTTCGTCTATGCGCAGATGTCTGGTGCTGTTCTGTTGGGGCACGGGTGATTGATTTTACCAGAGTATCAATAAAGTTAATTAATTTTTCCCATCCGCTGGTGACAAGATATTTTAGATTAACCCCTATGGCTCGTTGTCTGCTGAGGGCTATTTGCTCAGACTGATCCAGTACAGCTTTTGCAACATTATAGAGAGCTCTTTGTTTAATTAGCGTATAAACAGTTTTTTTGATAACGGATTCAGCTACAGTCGGTGTTGATGGGAGTGAGTCGTCTTGTTGGTTTGTAAATGCAGCGATTATTTGATTGATGGTTGTTTGACCCTTAGCGTTTGAATCTGGGTGTGGATTCTGCTCAAGCTTTTCTTTTAATACGTTTATTCCTTGGGTGATAAGTTGGTTTGTTTCTGTTACTTGGCTATTTTTTAGATCCGATACATCATCAGTATTAGAGATGTCCTCAAGATTTTTTTTCACTTCGAGAACAGCAAGGGTGGTTTGCCATCTTATAAAATCCTCCCCGGGTATCTCCGTGGGTTTTTTTAGTGTAGAGGTTATTTTTTGTTTTAGGTCATTGATTTGTATAGCTTCCGTGATTGAATCATCTGCAGTGTTTTCTAAAGCAACGAGTAATTGATTTAATATTTCTGATACTTCGTCTTTGGTGCTTACCTCTTGCTTGTCATCAGTCGGGCTACAAGGATTTTGTTGTTCGAATTGAGCCTGCACCGAGCGATTTTGTTTAAGAGGCTTTATAACTTCTTCATCTTCTGAAGCAGAAGAAGCATCATCGCGTAGTTTTTTAGATAGTTCTTCGGCTTGTGATTGAATATCAGCCAGTGTTCCTTGGTAAGTTTTAAGGTCTGTTGATAGCTCTTTTTGTTCTTTTATTTGAGTTTGAAGTGCTACTACGTCTTCAGTTAATTTCTGTTCTTCATCGGCTTTTGTGCGTGCCTGGTCAATATTTTGTTTAAGGCCTCCATACCGTGAATAGTATGGGTGATTGCTTAATTGAGAGGCTAATTGTTGATTGGCTGAAATGAGTGTTTGTAAGATTTGTTGCTTTTCAGCTATTGCCGATTCATAGGCTTGTTTGAATGAAAGAAAATCTTGTTGAAACGAGCTCAACTGAGGATCTAATAAGTTTTCTGAAATTTTTACAGCGGATAATTGCTTTAAGGACTTTAACAATTGCTGTTTTGTGAGTTGCAGGGCGTCCGTTGCCAATTGATTGTAAGCAGTGAGAATGCTTCGATAATTACTGACTAGTTGTTCCAGGCTGGATTGAAAGAGTTCTTCGGTTGTTTTTGATTCGGCATCACTAAGTGGCGGTTGTGTTGCTAAATTCGGAAACTCTTTGTATTGATTGGTTAACGCTGTTTGCATTATGCTTAGGTTCGTTTTCAGAAGCTTAGAATTTTCAGCTTCACGATCAAGGGTAACGACTTTTCTTGATGTCCTAGCCGGAGATTCTGGTATCGGCTTCTGTCTTGGTTGGTCATCGATAGCAGATGAAGGGCTAGTCGTTAATTCAGACGTTAATTTTAAAACTAACCGTTGACGAGATTTGAGTTCATTAACTCGGTCGCTCACTGCTGTAAGGTTAACTTTTTTAGGGTTTTCAGAAATAATCTTTGTAATGGTTTGAACGAGGCTGTCATAACAGTTTTGATAATGTTCACTGGCATTTTGTTGCCCTTTTTCTAGAGTGTTTTTAAGATCTTCCCTGGCTCTATGGAACGTTTGAAGATCGGGTTGTGAGGATGCTTGCGAATCGGCGTGTGCTGCTAGAGAGTATTCACCATAATTTTGTGTAGAAGAAGGAATAATGAGCGCTGCAAAAGTAGGATCTTCCGGTATGTTTTGTATCTTGGGACCTACATCGGTGAGAGAGGCTTGAGATAAGGTTTCGAATATTTTAGCCATTTGCCTTGTGTGGTCGGCGAGTGGCTCAAACTGACTCACATTCACCTTCGCCAAAAAAGTCTTGATATTTTTGATATTTTCACAGAGTCGCGTGGTGTCGGTTATGAGACTTTTAACTTGTGGTTGCTCAAGCTGGGTTTGATCGATAAGTGTAGCCATCTGTAACTGGAGTGTTTCGTTGATTGTGTCGATCCATGAGGGTGGTGGTGTTGTTTGGGAAACTGAATCTTTAGCCTCGGGCATTAATTTGTTGGAAATGGGGGCCAACTCGTTTGACAATTCACGCTTTAATGTTTCAAGTCTTTGATAAAGCTTTTCAAGCTCAGTAATTTGCGCACTGGTTGGAAGTTGTTCGAAAGTTTTGCTCATCTCACTTGGATCAATTGCACGATTGCTTTGTTGTATGGATGTTTTTAATGTGGCTAAGTTTTTTTCTAATAGGGCTCTTTTTTCTACTAATGATAGCGACTGTTTGTTCGTTTCTTCTTTGGATGATTTTTCTTCTTTAAGGGTTTCTTGGGTGAAGCCTGCTGGTGATTGTGGGTCAGCTGATTCTTTAAAGGCTGCGTGAATCGCATTGATTTTTTGTTGCCATTCAATTTCTTCTGCTTGTAATTTCTCGAGAGGTGTTGTTGTAAACCTATCAAACCAACTAGGCTTAGTAGAGCTTTTTGCTGGCTCTGTTTCAATTTGTGCTTGGATAACCTTGATCAGTTGACCACTTTGGACAAGATATTGGTCGATGGATGTTTGAATCGCCTTTAATGCATTGTCTTGTTGTTTGATGTCATCACTTATCTGTTGAGACATGTTTTCAACTACGTCGGTTACTTTTTTTTGTGAGTGTTGTTGAAAGGAGTCTCTATATTCTTTTAACTTTAGATTTAATTTAGATAATGTTTGCTGAGATTCAAGGCATTTTTTCTGATGGTAGGGAAGATCGCCGAAAATAGAATCTAAAATTCTAAGCATAATAAATAACCTAACTGCATGATTCCAATTGGGAGCAAGTATACCACACCATCATCGATTTACTCAATCAACTAGATTAAAAATAAATCATTTTGGTGATTTGCTGTCTCATTTCTCATCGAGTATTTACGATTGGCAAGTGGGTGCAATTTTGCTATTCTTGCGCGCGTTTAAATCAATCCCCTGGAATATTGTCTATGAATCCCATTCATTCTTTTTATCGGCTGGCGGGTCTACTACTGTTGGTGTTTAGTGTATCCAGTTGCGCGGTGGTGGTGCTGGGCGCAGCGGCGGCTGGGGCCGGGGTTGCCGGCACCAAGTTTGTCAATGGCGGATTGAAAGTGGATGTGTTGGCCCGACCAAATCAAGTGGCCAGAGCCGCTGAGCAAGCGTTGATGGCCTTACGGATGCACGAGGTGAGCAGCAGTGCAACCGTGGTGGATGGCTATGTCGATGCGGTGACCGCTGATGATAAGCGAATCAAAATTGTGGTGAAACGCCGTACCGATGATATCAGTCGCTTGAGCATTCGGGTGGGAACGTTTGGTGATCAGCAAACCAGTCAATTGATTTACGATCAAATGCGTCAGCATCTCCCTAGGCAAGCGACAAATCTTCAATAATGGTAATGATTTATCACCGTTCAGCGAAAAGCCATTATTGGCACATTTTGAATGAAACTGGTGCGGCAAAAGGTTCATATATGCCCACCACTGCAAGCTTAAAATACCAACTGAGGCAACAGGCCAACAGCGAGTCTTGTTCGCAGCTGCAAGTGGAATGGGTATAGCTCTCTATGCTGCGAGATTGAAGCACCCTTTTCGCCTTCTTTGCACGCAATGCTGGTTTTGCCCCGAGATTTAAAATTTTGGTGAATAAAGACCCGTTATGGTTGGTTGCTTATGGAACTCTATTTACAATCATGAGCCAATCGCTACAATGGCGAGGATGTTTTTTAAGACAAAGTGACGGTTATGTTAGATCCAAAATTATTGCGTGACGATATCCATCAAGTGACGGCAGCCGTGGCACGACGTGGGGATACCTTGGAGATTGATCAATTCCAAATTTTGGAAACCCAACGCAAAAGCTTGCAAATGAACGTAGAGCAATTGCAGAATCAGCGCAATCAACAGTCCAAAATCATTGGTCAGGCTAAGAGTCGCGGTGAGGATGTCTCTGATCTATTAGCGCAAGTGGCAACGCTTGGGGATCAATTAACCGAACAAAAAGCCCAACTTACTTTGGTACAGCAGCAATTGCACGAATTTGCCATTCGCATCCCCAATCTATTGCACGAATCGGTACCGGCAGGCAATAGTGAAGCTGATAATGTGGTGCAGCGAACTTGGGGAGAAATCCCACAATTTGATTTTGTTCCGCAAGCGCACGATGTGCTGGGGGAGCAGTTGGGATTGCTGGATTTTCCCGCTTCGGCAAAAATCAGTGGCACACGATTTGTGGTGATGCGCGGTGCTTTGGCCCAATTGCATCGAGCGTTGGTTCAATGGATGCTGGCTATCCACACCCAGCAGCATGGCTATCAAGAAGTGTATGTGCCTTATATTGTCAATCAAACCAGTTTGTTTAGCACCGGCCAATTGCCCAAGTTTGCTGATGATCAATTCAAATTGGAACACGAACAAGAATTGTATTTGATTCCCACTGCCGAAGTACCGGTGACCAACATGCTACGTGATAGCATCGTTAATTATGCCGATTTGCCATTGAAATACGTGGCGCATACCCCTTGCTTTCGTAAAGAAGCCGGTGCGTATGGTAAAGATACGCATGGTATGATTCGGCAGCATCAATTTGAAAAAGTGGAATTGGTGTGGATCACGCATCCAGAACAATCTTACGCGGCGTTGGAATCGTTGACTGAACATGCGCAAACCATTTTACAACAATTAAAATTACCGTATCGGATGGTCACTTTGTGTTCGGCCGATGTGGGATTTAGCGCGGCCAAAACGTATGATTTGGAAGTGTGGTTGCCCAGTCAACAAATGTATCGAGAAATTTCATCCTGTTCTAATTGTGAAAGTTTTCAAGCGCGACGAATGCAAGCGCGTTGGCGCAATCCTGAAACGGGTAAACCGGAATTGGTACATACCCTCAATGGTTCTGGTTTAGCCATTGGTCGTACCTTAGTCGCTATTTTGGAAAATTATCAAGATGCGCAGGGCAACATTCACATTCCAGAGATATTACAACCTTATATGAATGGGTTGACCCAAATAACCGCTGGAACATAACGCATGTGGATGGCCATAATTGACACGTCTTGCCGCTTGCTTTTCACCAACCCAACCAGTAGCATAAGTCCTTTTTTTACCAGTGTGTGGAGAGTGTAATGTTTCATGGAAGTTTAGTGGCGTTGGTCACCCCGATGGATGAGCGGGGAGCGATTGATTTTACTGCGGTCGATACGCTAATCGATTGGCATTTACACAGTGGGACCGATGCGTTGGTGATTGCTGGGACAACAGGGGAGTCGGCCACCTTAACCGATGATGAGAAAATTCAATTGATCCGGCATGTGGTGCGTACAGTGCGTGAACGCATCCCAGTAATTGCTGGTACCGGTGCGGTGGCTACTGCTCATGCTGTGACATTGACCAAAGCCGCTATGCAAGTAGGGGCAGATGCGTGTCTATTAATGACTCCTGCCTATGTCAAACCGACCCAAGAAGGATTATTTCAACATTATCAACAGATTGCCAGTCAGGTCGCCATTCCACAGATTTTATACAATGTGCCCAGCCGAACGGCGTGTGATTTATTGCCAGAAACGGTGGCGCGATTGGCCGAGTTGGCCAATGTGGTTGGTATCAAAGAAGCCACTGGCGATTTGGAACGATTGAAAGCGATCCACACTTTGTGTGGCAACAAAATTGATATTTACAGCGGGGATGATATAACCGCTTGTGAATGGATGCTCAATGGTGCCAAAGGCGTGATATCGGTGACTGCTAATGTGGTGCCACAAGCGATGAGTCAATTGTGCCAAGCTGCGTTGGCTGGACAATCACAGGTAGCGCTGGAAGCGAATGAGCAATTGATAGTGCTTCATTATGCGTTGTTTGCCGAACCCAATCCAATTCCAACCAAATGGGCGTTGGCGCAGATGAATAAAATTCCAACGGGCATTCGGTTACCATTGACTCCATTGAGTACGGCGCAACAAGCCACGGTGAGTAATGCGTTGCGTCAACTTGATTTGCTGACATAAAAAGAGGTTTACGATGTATCGATGGCTGATCACAATGGTGTGTTGTAGTGGCTTGTTGTGGGGATGCAGCGGCAAAGAAGTACAAGATAAACGGTATTTAAAAGCGCGCAATGCACCGGCGTTGCAAATGCCGCCTGGGTTGAGTGACGCGCGTGTGAGTCGCTACTATTTTTTAACCGAGCCGCGGGGAAATCCCAGCGTGTCTATTTTACCTCCTGGTAGTATTATCCAACAAAAAGATGCTGCCAATTCCAATTGATGGGGTGTGTGATGCCAAACAAAACTCAGCCATTGTATAGCGGTAAAGCCAAGACGATTTACCAAACCGAAGAACCTGACCAATTGATCATGCAATTTCGCAATGATGCGACGGCGTTTGATGGGACTAAACGCGCGAGTTTGGATCGCAAAGGCTTGGTAAATAATTATTTCAATGCCTTCATTATGCAATATCTCCGTGATCATGG
>WLWR01000206.1 GCA_012103495.1 Legionellales bacterium | reverse complement strand
GCCGAAGCATTAAACGATGCACTGACTAAATTATCTACTGATGAAGTTAAAGTGAACATGGTATCTGCTGGGGTGGGTGGCATTAATGAGTCTGATGTGAACTTAGCCATTGCTTCCAATGCAATCATGATTGGATTTAATGTGCGTGCCGAAGCCAGTGCCAAACGGTTAATTGAGCAAGAAGGGATCAGCTTAACTTATTACAGTGTGATTTACGATGTGGTCGATAACATTAAACAAGCGTTATCGGGCATGTTAGCGCCTGAATTCAAAGAGGTGATTGTCGGTATTGCTCAAGTTCGTGATGTGTTTCGCTCACCTAAGCTGGGCGCCATCGCTGGTTGTATGGTGGTTGAAGGCACGATTAAACGCAACAATCCCATTCGTGTGTTGCGTGACAATGTGGTGATTTATGAAGGCACACTGGAATCATTGCGCCGATTTAAAGAAGATGTGTTGGATGTTCGTCAAGGATTGGAATGTGGTATCGGGGTAAAAAATTACAACGATGTGAAAGCTGGCGATCAAATTGAAGTGTATGAAATTACTGAAGTGAAACGCGTTCTATAAATGAAAGATTACAGTCGTACTGATAGAATTGCTCAAGTTATGCAACAAGAATTAGCGCAAATGATTCAGCGCGAAGTCAAGGACCCACGCATGCCAGAGTTTGTTACCGTGGCCGCTGTTGCGGTTAGTAAAGATTTGGCATATGCCAAAGTATATATCACTACTCTCAAGCCAGAAGATCAGCAAATTACAATGGATATTTTGCAACATGCAGCAGGATTTTTACGTTCCCAGTTAAGCAAGCGAATTAAATTACGAATCACCCCACAACTGCATTTTATTTACGATACTTCTGTTGAATACGGTAACCGATTGTCTAATTTAATTGATCAAGCTGCCAAAGAAATTCCACCCAATGATGATTCATCCAGCGATAGATAATACGACGATGCTCCATGACATGGGTGTTTGTTTATTGGATAAACCATTGGGTTTGTCTTCCAATCAAGCAGTGCAAAAAGTAAAACGATTGTTAAAGGCAAAAAAAGCCGGGCATACGGGTAGTTTGGATCCGTTGGCTACCGGATTACTTCCTATTTGTTTAGGACAAGCCACGCGGTTTGCCCAATTTTTATTGCATGCCAATAAACTGTATCAAGTCACCGCGCAAGTAGGGGCAATGACTACCACCGCAGATGCCGAAGGTGACGTCATCAATCATTATCCTATTCCTTCGAATTTGGCTCAGCGGTTAACGAGAGTGTTGCCGCAATTTATGGGTGACATTGAACAAATACCCCCGATGTATTCCGCATTGAAACATCAAGGAAAAAGATTGTACCAGTGGGCGCGTGAAGGTGTGGAAGTAGAACGGGCGCCACGTCACATTACCATTCATCAATTAGAATTACTTGATTGCCAAACGGATCAATTTACCTTGCAAGTGCATTGCAGTTCAGGCACCTATATTCGCACATTAATTGAAGACATTGCCATGGCGATGGATACAGGCGCCTATGTACAATCGTTGCGGCGATTGGCAATTGGTGATTGTACACCAGTCACTATGATGAGCTTATCGCAATTAACCGATGATTTGGCAATGAATCGCACCATACCATTGATGCCGGTGGATTGGTTGGTGAATCAATGGCCAAAAGTTCAAATCACCCGTGAACAAGCTGGACGTATATGTCAGGGGCAAATTATTGACTGGCTTGAACCCAATGTTGCCGAGGGGTGGGTTCAAATTTGGCAACAACAACCCAAGCTGTTCATCGGAATGGGACAATTGAACCAACAGCGTCTTGCGCCGAAACGATTGCTCAATAGCCAGTGATGACATGGGCAAATGTCTCTTTTTACAAGACTATTGTATTTTGGTTGGAAAGGGTTATCATAACCGCTGATTTAATTTTGCTAGTAAAGGTAATGCTAACGATGAGTGATTCCCTGGTAATTGTAGAGGATGCAACGTTCGAACAACAAGTTTTGCAAGCTGATCAACCTGTGCTTGTTGATTTTTGGGCACAATGGTGTGGCCCTTGTAAAGCGATTGCTCCGATTCTGGATGACATTGCCACCGAATATCAAGGTAAATTAATTGTGGCAAAAGTCGACATCGATGATAATCCTGAGTCACCTGTTAAATATGGCGTGAGAGGGATCCCTACTTTAATTTTATTCAAAGATGGACAAGCGGTGGCAATCAAAGTTGGCCAGTCAACTAAATCACAGTTAACGGCATTTATTGATAGCCATTTATAATTGTAAAACTCAGGCACTGAACAATTTCTCTGGTGATTGTGGTGATGGATTTCCATTCATGCTAACAACCATTGTTGTGCGACTGTAGTATCCGGATTTTTATAATGGTGTTTGGGCGATAGAAAAGAACGCTGGGATAACCATAAAAATAGAAATCAAATGTGGTAGGAAAATACTAGACTTTGTCAAATGGACGTGATAAATTGCGCGCTTGCCTTGGCGCTGCGCCCGTAGCGATTTTCCAGGTTTAGGTAGTATCCTCGAAAACACATTGAAGTATAACAACGCAAACCTCTGTTTTTTTCTGAGTACCATTTCTGTTTTGAAGAAGGTAAATAATTGAGAGAGTCTATATGAATTTATGTGAGTTAAAACAAGAAACTGTTACCCACCTCATTAAAGTTGCTGAAGAACTTGGCATTGAACATGCTTCACGGATGCGTAAGCAAGAAATCATTTTTTCAATTTTAAAAGCATTGGCTAAAAAAGGCGAAGACATTTACGCA
>WLWR01000007.1 GCA_012103495.1 Legionellales bacterium | reverse complement strand
TTGACTTGCCAATCGGACAGTTGAATGAGTTGTTCACGAACGTCATCGCGGGATAATGCGGGTACGCCGCCTTCACATGGGATGCAATGTTTGCCAGCTAATTCATTCATTGGATCTAGAGACTCCTAACTTATTTATAAAAATTGCACATCAATGCCGTTGGCAAGGCGATTGTAGCCGATTATGCTATCGCACGCATGAATTTTTATCGAAGGAGTAATAAGGTGTATGACAAAGGATTTTCATTGTTGGAAGTGTTGGTAGGTTTGCTGGTGGTGAGTTTGGTTGGTGTGAGTGTGCAGACACAAATATGGCAACATTGGCGTTGGGTGAGGCAACAACAAACATACACCATGGCCGTGTTGCAATTGCGCAATTTCATCCAGCAACAATTGGTGACGCCTCGGTCAAGACAAACGGAATTATTTCAGCACTGGCAGAGGCAACACGCACACATTTTGCCAGGCAGTCGCAGTCATCAATCCATGGAGGAACACACTTGGCGCGTGGTATTAGGTTGGCCGATGGTGGATGAGGATCAACCCTCGCCTCACTGTCAACAGGCAGGGATTGCCATGCCACACTGTTTGATCATTGGATGAAACATTCATTCAGCCAGGCTCGTGGTGTCAGTGTGCTGGAAATGTCGGTGGCTTTGGTCTTGGGAACAGGGTTGACTTTATTGATGCTACAACTGTACCAAACCACCGTGCTAAATAGCACTCAGCAATGGCAACAGTTGCAATGGCAAAAGGATGGCTTGCGTTTGACAACACTGTTGCAGCAAGCAGTTAATAATGCTGGATTTATTGGTTGTCCGCATTGGGGACATCGTTTGCCAGTATTGCAATTACATCCACACTGGCGGGTGTATGCCAATGAAGCATTAAAAATTTACCAAGCCGACGGTGAGCAACAGTGGCAACCGGCACTGCCGATCGAGCTGCAAGGAAAAGTTGCACCAGGCACCGATGTGTTGCAAACAGTTTATGGACAGGGGCCTTTGCATCATTTATTGGCAAAGACCCAGGCAAGCACAATGATACTGACAACGCCTGCAGCATTGCGCACAGGTGATCGGGTGATGGTTGCTGATTGTACGCGTGCAGTCGTTGCGCAAATTGCCCAGGTAGGCGTCGACCGCATTCAATTGACCCGAGCGTTGCCAGAGTCCTTTTCACCACCGGCGACCGTCGTGCGATTGCAACAGCAGTATTTTTTTATCAATCGGCGAGGGGCTTTGGCTTGGCAAGTATTTGATCAGAATGCGCAAGCGGTGATGGAGGCGATCGCAAAATTGCGCATTCGTCCCCTTATTGTGGGGGCCAGCAATGCCATGATTGGCATTGACTTGACCCTGTGGCAAACCGAAACAAGTCAACCGTGGCAAATGCAATTAGGATGGTTTAATCACCCCATGCCAGGGTGATTGACCCATCAAGTAGGTTAATTCATAGCAAGATTAGCGTTCGAATTAGTGTCATCGATATGCCAAGGTGATTGACGCACCATATAGGTTAATTCATAGCAAGATTGGTGTTCGGATTAGTGTCATCCACTTTATCCAGGGTCTCGATAAAGGAGGGAAACATGCGGCAAGTAAATCGCATCATTTATCAACGTGGTCATGTGTTATTGACCTGTTTGTTGATCACCACTACCGTATTCATGTTGGTGATCGGCGTTGGCCAACTTGCCCAGCTAGGTTGGCGACAAGTCAACGATCAATGGCAAGCAACGGTACGACAAACCATGTTGGTATTGGCGCTTAATACCATTGCCGATCAAATCGATCATTGGGCCCAACAACCCTGTGCTCATTTACCGTTAACTTGGTCGGATGCTCAGTTGCGCGATACTAAACAATGGCAAATGCTTGCACCATGCCAGCTAATTTTTTCCCAACAAAACATCCAATTCATCGTTGAACATTTAGCCATGCAATCGGCTTATCGAATAAGTGCAACGCTGACCAATGTCATGCAGCAATTGACCGTAACAGTGGATAATCAGGGGTCCGTTAGGCGACAAGCTTGGCGAAATGTGGTATAAACGGCAGCTCTTTTGAACAATCATGAATCAATCTGCGATGACAGTTGAAATATTTACGGACGGTGCTTGTCAAGGCAACCCAGGCCCTGGAGGTTGGGGAGTGATTTTACGCTATCTCGGGCATGAAAAAGAATTATCTGGCGCGCACGAACACACCACCAACAATCGTATGGAATTGATGGCCGCCATTCAAGGGTTGCGCGCCTTATCACGCCAGATGCCGGTGACCATTACAACCGATTCAAAATATGTGAAACAAGGGATCACCGAATGGATTGCCCGCTGGAAAAAAAACGGCTGGCGTACCGCTAATCGAATGCCGGTCAAAAATGTGGACTTGTGGCGCGAATTGGATGAATTGGTTCAACAACACCCAGTACAATGGCAATGGATCCGCGGTCACAGTGGGCATCCAGAAAATGAACGCGCCGATCAATTGGCGCGTTCGGCCATTCAACAATTGTAAGGAGCACATCGATCCATGCGTCGTCAAATCGTCTTAGATACGGAAACTACCGGTTTAGATCCCGCCCAAGGACATCGGCTGATTGAAATTGGCTGCATTGAATTGATGGATCGGGCGCTCACCGGCAATCATTTTCATTATTATTTAAATCCTCAGCGTGACATTGATCCAGGCGCACAAGCGGTGCATGGCATTACCCGTGAATTTTTACAAGATAAACCGACCTTTGATCAGATATACCAACCCTTGTTGGCATATCTTGCGGGTGCGGAATTAATTATTCACAACGCGCCGTTTGATCTTGGTTTTTTGAATCATGAATTGAACTTGCTAGACATTCATGTTACCCCGATTGAACAAAGTTGTTCCATCACCGATACACTGGTGATGGCGCGCCAGCGTCACCCTGGGCAGAAAAATAATTTAGACGCATTATGCAAACGCTATCAAGTTGATAATTCCGCTCGTCAATTGCATGGTGCTTTGTTAGATGCAGAAATTTTAGCCGATGTGTATTTGCGCATGACCGGTGGACAGACGACTTTGTTTAGCGAGCCGCAAGCCGCACACGAAATGGCACATGCTTCGCAGGCAAAGCCTACGGTTACCCTGGATACCTCGCGTGCACCATTGAAGATACTTCGCGCCAATACGCAGGAATTGACAGCACACGAAGACTTTTTAACCCAAATAACATCTGCATAGGAGTAAACCCATGCGAATGCCCCAATTCATTTTATTCATTCCTTTGATGGTGTTTATCGGCATTGGCATATTCTTATGGCGCGGGTTGCAATTGGAACCGCAACGGTTGCCATCCACCTTGTTGGAACAACCGTTACCGGAATTCCAATTGCCGGATTTATTGGAAACTCAACAAGTTTTGACCAATCACGATTTATCCGGGCAATATAGTTTATTGAATGTGTGGGCCAGTTGGTGTTACGCCTGTCGTGCCGAGCATTCACTGCTGTTGCAATTGGCCAGACAAGAACAAATTCCTATCTATGGTCTTAATTACAAAGATGCCCCATTGGACGCTGTCGATTGGTTACAGCAGTTAGGCAATCCTTATACAGCCATTGGTGCTGATCATCTTGGCAAAGTGGCGATTGATTTAGGTGTCTATGGTGCACCGGAAACATTTCTCATTGATGGACAAGGCATCGTTCGTTATCGTCATGTTGGTGTGCTAACGTCGGCTATTTGGCAGACAGAATTTTTGCCAAGGATCGAACAAGCGGGCTAGGGCCCTCAGAATGAATACATTATCCTTTGAGCCCCCAGCATTTTATCCTATCGATGATTTGGCCGCTGCCAGTACCTGCGCTACATGATTGGCTACTTTGACTTTACGCCACTGTTGTTTGAGTTGGCCTTGGGCATCAATGAGGAAGGTGCTGCGTTCAATCCCATGGATTTTTTTGCCAAACATATTTTTTAATCGAATTACATCAAATGCTTGGCACAGTGTTTCTTCAGCGTCGCTGATCAATTCAAACGGTAAGTTTAATTTGGTTTTGAATTTTTCATGCGATGCCAAGCTGTCGCGCGAAACGCCTAGAATTTGAGTTTGGCAATCGACAAATTGGGCATAATGATCACGAAACTCTTTTGTTTCGCGAGTGCAGCCAGGGGTATTGTCTTTGGGGTAAAAATACAAAACCAGCGCTTGACCGCGAAAATCTGCCAAAGTGCCTTGTAATTGATTGGTTGCTTGAAAGGATATGTTGGGGATGGGTTGTTCAATGGTTAACATACAGAGTCCTCTCTAAAAAGTTATATTCAATGAAGCATAAGAGCATACTTGTTTTCCAAGACGTCATCCACTGCAGTTACCCTTGTTTTTTAACCGGTGTGAAAGCGCTTGTTATTTACAGAATAACAGTGGTTAATCGCTAAAATCAGCCACAAATGTGGTAAACTATGCGCCTTATGCGTCAGTATTCTAAAGGTATACCCGATTGTTAAACAAGCGAGCGCTCAAGCGAGTCTGGCTGATGGTGGCGGCAATGGTGATTTTATTTGCTATTGTTCAGACCAGTTTGCACTTGGCTGGTGGCTTGGTGAGCCAGTATCGTGGCGAAATTGAACGAATTGCCAGCGACATTTTAGAGCGGCCGGTTGCCATTGATTCTATTGTTATTGTTTGGCGCGGGTTTTCACCGGTGATCCAGATGGAAGGGGTGGCCATGTTGGATGATGCAGATGATCAGCCGATCCTGCATTTACAACAATTAGAAGTGCAAATCAGCGTTATTAGCAGTATGCTGCGTCGACAAATTATCCCCGGTTATATCGTGATCAGTGGGGCACAGTTATATGCCAAACAAACCCAGGCAAATCAGTTGCAGTTGACCGGAGACTCTCTTTATACTCATTCGGCTGAGTCCGATCCTGACGCTCAATTAGAATCACAAGGGATCATCATCTGGTTAATGCAACAGTCGGCCATCGTGGTCCGTGATTTAACCATTACATTTGAAGATGACACGGGGCTGCAAACCACAATTGAAGAATTAAATTTCACCTTTCAACAATATTTAAATCATCGTTATCGGGTTCAAGGACAATTCACAATCGATCAAGCCATCCCAACGCAAATTTATTTTGATGCCACTGTGCGCAATCAGTCCCCTATGTCATTTAATTGGAGTGGTGATGTTTATTTACAAGCCGATCAATTGGTGATTGAGCAATGGTTACCCGAGGCGCAAGGATTGCCGCAGCAGTGGCAGCCTATTTATCAAACGTTGCAAGGACAAGCGGGTATAAAATTGTGGGCACAATTGACTGACAATCAAATTGATGCGGCACAGTTGGAATTTAAAATCGATGATTTGGCGTTTGAGCAGGATGACCAGCGCATGCCTTTGATGAACCGATGGTCAGGTTCGTTATTTTACGAACGGTTGGTGCAGGGTTGGTCATTGACCGGGCATGAAATTGATTGGCATCAAGCAGTGCCATTGAGCTTTCGCTATGAAAAAAATGCCGATCATTATCAATTGCAAGTTCCAGAAATAAATTCGGCGTGGTTTGCTCCTTGGTTGGTCACAGAAGAACATTTAGCCCTTTGGCATCGTTGGCAACCCACGGGTGAATTTACTCAGTTGACAGCACAATGGGTTACTCGTCCACAGCAACCTATAACGCATTGGCAAGTGGCTGCTCAATTTAATGATTTGGGTTGGCAAGCCGTCGATAATATTCCCGGTGTTGATCATTTACGAGGACAGTTACAAGCGTCACCTGAAAAAATCTTGCTGCAATTGGACAGTGAACAGGTCGTTGTGAATGCGCCTACTTGGTTGGAAGCGCCACTTGAATTCATTCAATTGCAGGCCGATGCGCATTGGCAACGAGAAGCAACGGGGTGGCATTTGTCCATCCAACATCCTTTGGTTACCACCGATTGGTTGACGTTACAAGGTGAGCATTGGCGCATTCATCAGCAAGAACCATACGCAGATCCTACTTTAGATGTGCACGCACAAGTGGTTTATTTTGCTGCTGATCAATTAGGACGTGTGTTACCCAAACCATTGCTACCGCCGACCCTTTATGAATATTTAACTGATTTTGCTGACAGTGGTGCCGCATCGGGTGATGTGTGGTTGCAGGGGCGATTGCTGGATTATCCATTTGCCAATGGCGAGGGAGAATTGCTGGTAGATGTCCAAGTCAGTGATGTGGATTTGACTTATTTTGAAGGTTGGCCCAAAGCCGAGGAGCTCAATGGCCAGTTGATTTTTCATAACAATCAAATGATTGGGCGAGTGGACAGTGGATTTGTTGCACAAAACTCTGTTGATGGTATCCAAGCGGTTTTGGATGATTTGGGAGGACGCGATATCTTAACCGTTAAAGGGCAATTACCCTTGGAGCCAGGAGCGGCGATGAATTTTGTGCAAGCCAGTCCCTTGGCGGGGGATTTAGCCATGCTTAAACATTTGGAAGTCTATGGGGCTTTAGACTTGGATTTAATGGCACGAATTGAATTTTTAGGAAATCAAGAGATTGATTTGGCTGTAGAAGGAGCATTGCAGTTTGCTCACAATCAAATTGAGTTTCCACAGTGGTCGGTGGATTTGACCGATGTATCCGGTCAAGTCAATTTTGATGCGCAAGGCATTGTGGCAAGTCATTTGCAGGCAAAATTATGGGAGCAACCATTGCAATTGGCGCTGACCACCGAGCCTGCGGACAATGGTTATTTGGTATTAGCAGATGTGCAAGGGGCATTGGATCTCGCATCATTGATGGCAGTTGCACCTTGGTCACAAATGATCAATGGGCAAACACATTATCAGGCACAATTTAAATTTTATTCCGATGAAGCGGCGCAACATCAATTTCATTGGTCTAGCGATTTAGTCGGGATTGCTTCGCATTTGCCTGCACCCCTGCACAAGGAGCAAACAGAGGTTAAACCGATTGAAGTCACCACAAATTTTTCATTGGATCAACCGATCGATTTGCAATTTCGGATCATTGACTTGTTAAGCGGTCGTACTTGGATTGAATTTACTGACAATGGTATGCGATTGCCGCACGGTGAAATTAAACTTGGTTCCATGCAAGTGCCGTTGCCAACGGAAAATGGATGGCAAATCACCGGCTATTTGCCTGCACTTTCGATCAGTGCTTGGCAAGCTGCTATGACCAAGTATATGCCCGAGGGTACCGCTTCCAATGACAGTTCAGCAAACGCTTTGGATCTGAGCACGCTGGCTCTGATTGATGTGACTATTGGTCAATTGGAGCTGGCGCAACAAACTTGGAATGATTTGAATATTCAAGTTCATCACGCAGCGCCTGTATGGCGAATTGATTTGGCCAGTGAGCAAGTGGAAGGTGATATCTATTTGACGGAGCATTACCTTAATGGATTGCGTGCTAATTTACGGTATTTGTCTTTACCACCGTTGGCTGATGCTGCGACAGGCGATTGGAATTTTTCGCCGATTGATTTACCACCTTTGGATTTAACCGTCGAGGATTTGTATTATAACAATCAATCGTTAGGTTACCTGCGGTTGCTTATGGATGTTGATCGAGACGCTAATCAAGTAACGGTGGAGCAACTAGCCATTCGCAATAATTTGGCTGCAGTGGTGTTAACAGGATCTTGGCGTGAACAAAACCAACAATCCATCACCCAATTAAAAGGCAAGTTAACCAGTACGCAATTCACCCAGTTTCTACAGATTATCCGCCCGAAAGCCATGTTGGAAAGTAAATTGGCAAAAATTGAATTTGATTTTACCTGGCCGAATAAACCGACCCAATTTGTTTTGGCAAACACCGAAGGTGATTTTAAATTTAAATTTGAGCGAGGTCGCTTGACCGGTTTAGAGCAAGCTGTGGAAGAAAAAATTGGTTTGGGGAAAATGCTTAATATCTTAAGTTTGCAATCATTTTGGCGGCGTTTGGCGTTGGATTTTGACGACTTAACTCAGAAAGGATTGGGGTTTAATGTTTTACAGGGACATACCCATTTAGCGGATGGTGTGTTATCCACTCAAGATACTTCCTTAAAAGGCAGTGTGGTTTATATTGCTGCACAAGGAGAAGTAAATTTAGCGGATGAAACTTACGACTTAACATTACGAGTGGTTCCCTATCTGACTGGCAGTTTGCCCATTCTTGCAACCTTTGCCATCAATCCATTGGTAGGGGCGGCGGCGTTTGTCGCTGATCAATTGGTTAGTTTGGGACGTCGGGAAACCGGTGGTACGATCTATCAAATCACTGGTTCATGGGATGAGCCACAAATTAAAACACCGTAGGAGAAGCCGTATGTATCGCGCCGCCGTGATTCAAATGACTAGCAGCGATGAGGTGACAAGCAATTTAAAGCGTGCTCAACAATTTATTGCACAGGCGGCAAGCACGGGGGTGAAACTCATTGTGCTACCGGAAAATTTTGCTTGCATGCCAGCCGTTAATACACAACTGATTGAGATTGCTGAAGTCTATTCAGACGGTCCCATTCAAACATTTCTACAGCAGCAAGCTCAACAATATAATGTTTGGTTGGTCGGTGGAACACTGCCTTTGCTAGCAACTGAGCATAAAGTGACCGCCAGTTGTTTGATGTTTGATCCACACGGTGTTTGCGTGGCTCGATATGACAAAATGCATTTGTTTGATGTGCAAGTGGCCGGTGGCGAATCGTATTGCGAATCGGCGGTGTTTGTCGCCGGTGATCAGTCCGTATGGGTAGACACGCCGTTGGGACGCATTGGTTTGAGTGTGTGTTATGACCTGCGTTTCCCGACATTGTTTCGTAAGCTCGCGTTACAAGGGTGTGACGTGATAGCATGTCCAGCAGCGTTTACCCAAACCACTGGGGCTGCGCATTGGCAGGTGTTGGTACGCGCACGTGCCATTGAAAATTTATGTTATGTATTGGCCGCCAATCAAACGGGTGAACATGCTGGGCAACGGCAAACGTATGGACACAGTTTTGTGGTTGAGCCGTGGGGAGACATCATAGCAAACTGTGACGTCCAACCAGGCATTGCGATGGGGGATATTGATTTGGCCCGATTGCAAACGTTGCGCGACCAATTTCCTTGTTTACAACACGAACGCGAGTAACCATTATGACAGACGCTTCTTCTTTGACTTTGGCTCAACAAATTTTGTTAGAGCCAGCCGATCTAACCCAACATGATTTGCATCAAGTGCTTGGACAATTGTTAGGTCAAACCATTACGCAAGCCGATTTGTATTTACAAAATACTTATCATGAATCGTGGTCGTTAGAAGATGGTAAAGTTAAAGAAGCCGGTTTTAACATCAACAAGGGTGTTGGCATTCGTGCGATTGCGCAAGAAACCGTTGGGTTTGCTTATGCCGATGACTTACTGTATCCGGCATTGACTCAAGCAGCGCAGGCTGCCAGAAGTATTGCTGGACAAGGACAAACAACATCTGCTGTGCCAGTGTGGCGTCCACAAATAATCCCAGCGATGTATCCTGCGGTGAATCCACTGGCGAGTTTGAGCAAAGCAGATAAAATTGCCATTTTGCATCAAATCGATCGACACGCGCGCCAGTTGGATCATCGGGTGCATCAAGTGAATGCGACGTTGGTCGGTCGTTACGATGTGGTACTGACGGTACAAAGCGATGGGGTGATCGCTGCCGATGTGCGTCCTTTGGTGCGATTGTCGGTGTCGGTGATTGTGGAAGAGGGTGATCAACGTCAGCAAGGATTTTGCGGAGGGGGGGCCCGCAGTGATTTTTCTTTGTTTACCGAAAACGATTATCACTATCCTTTGCACTACGCGGGTGAGGCGGTGCGTGAGGCTGTTTTAAAATTACAAGCAATCCCTGCACCCGCTGGTAGCATGCCGGTTGTGTTAGGTCCGGGTTGGCCTGGTGTTTTATTGCATGAAGCGGTGGGGCATGGATTGGAAGGTGATTTTAATCGCAAAGGTGTTTCGGCATTTAGCAATCGATTGGGGGAGCGAGTGGCCGCGCCAGGTGTGAGCGTGGTTGATAATGGCACCTTAACCGGTCGACGTGGTTCCCTCACCATGGATGATGAAGGCACACCGACTCAGTGCACCACATTGATTGAAGATGGTATTTTGGTAGGTTACATGCAAGATAAATTGAATGCACAATTGATGGGGATGCAGTCAACTGGTAACTGCCGACGTGAATCTTATGCTCATACGCCTATGCCACGTATGACCAATACCTATATGTTGGCAGGTCAATATGCGCCGGAAGAAATTATTCAATCGGTGGAGCGTGGCATTTACGCGGTTAATTTTAGCGGCGGTCAAGTGGATATCACATCCGGCAAATTTGTGTTTTCTGTCAGCGAGGGATATTTGATTGAGAATGGTCAAGTGACTCGTCCAATCAAAGATGCCACCTTAATTGGCGATGGGCCCACCGTATTAACCAAAGTGTCTATGGTTGGCAACAATTTGCAATTGGATGGTGGCATTGGTACCTGCGGCAAAGAAGGACAGAGCGTGCCCGTAGGTGTTGGTCAACCCACCCTGAAAGTGGATGAATTAACCGTGGGTGGTGCAGCCTAAGTTGCATTCTAAAAGTAATTGTAAGTTTGTAGGTGAGCTCGTCGTTGTCTGTCGGGGATAGTAACCACCGGTGGTGCAGGGCTTGTTTCACTCACTGCATTTGCTGTGGGTAATACAATCAATGCATCGGTGACTGCGGAAAATCCAGTAATACTCAAACGAAATTGATCAACGTGTGCGAACAATTGACTGGAGTGTCCACCGTCTAAATTTAATGCTTGATAACAGCCCAAGCCACCTTTGTGAGTGGGTTGACGTAATTGCTCTGCTAAATCTTCGGTTGTGATGGGAACATTTTGGGTAATGGCTAATAAAATACGTTGCTTGTGATCAATGCAAATTACACTGCGTTCGGCAAGGCCTGGTTTTAATTTGGGAATGCGACCATTAATTAACAAGCGGGGTCCGCTTTGAATCGCTAGATTGATTTGATCGTTGGCATGATATTGGCGTTGAGAGACAATGCGCGGTTTGCCTTTTTTTATGTAAAATACGCCCCACCAACTGGTGGCTTGCAAGGGACTGAGTTGATGTCCGTCTTGAATGCGCAAACCCAACATGGTGTGATCCGGTGAAAAAAAGCCACCGTTGATTGCCACCAAGGCGCGTTGGTGGGTGGCCAATTGGCGTACGGTGGTTGCTTTACGCTTTAAATCTTGAGCAAAAGCCAAGTGCAATTGATAATCGGTTAATTGAAAACGAAATGCGTGCAACTTGCCGGAAGCTTGCTCGGTCTTCAGTGCAATGGCGGCATATTCCAAGCCCGGTTGCAGCACTTGCCATTGTGTTTGAGCATAGGCTGGCAATGAAAAGGTCATTGTCAAAGTACAGATCAATCCATAGATAAATTTCATTTGAGCAACTTGTTGAGATTCATTGTGGTTGCATTTTATCAGGTTCTTAAGGCAATACCACTCTTATGGTTTTGTCGTTACAATAGTCACTTTTAGATTGACCTTTGAGGAACTTTCATTATGTCTGCAACCCCAACCATTACGGATCAAGACGTTGAGCAATACACTCAACTGACGCAGCAAGTATTACAACAAGCCCGGCAAGCCGGTGCGAGTGCGGCGGAAGTCTCGGTTAATTTTAGCTCGGGATTGTCCAGTTGCGTGCGGATGGGAGCAGTAGACACGGTTGAGTTTCATCGAGAAAAAGGCTTGGGGTTAACCGTATATTTTGATCAACAAAAAGGGCATGCCAGTTCCTCGGACACCAGCGCTGAAGCATTGACCCAGATTGTGGAGGCTGCGTGCGATATAGCCAAAGCCACCCAAGGTGATCCTTACACTGGATTGGCTGAGGAAGCCTTGTTGGCAAAACCGGCTACCGAGTTGCCACTGTACTATCCGTGGTCGCTTACGGCTGAACAAGCGATTGAATTGGCTAAGCAATGTGAATCCGAAGCGTTGACCCATGATCAACGCATTATTAATTCTGAAGGGGCGACGTTAGCCACTGGGCAGCATTTGCAAGTTTGTGCCAACAGTTTGGGGTTTGTCGGTCATCAACGTACTTCCCGTCACTCACTCAATTGTGTGTTGGTGGCCAAAGATGCGCAGGGCATGCAGCGTGATTATGCTTACACGACAGCTCGTGATCCGCAAGATTTATGGTCGACCAATCAAGTGGCTATGCTTGCCGCGCAGCGAACCTTGGATCGATTGGATGCTCGGCGACTGCCGACCGGACGCTGGCCAGTGATTTTAACTCCAGAAATTGCCGCGCAATTATTGCATTATTTTATCCGCGCCATCAGCGGTGGTTTATTGTATCGTCGTGCCAGTTTTTTGGTGGATTGTTTAGGGAAACAAATTTTTCCAACTCATTTGACACTCACCGAAGATCCATGGCTGGATAAAGGATGGGGCAGTGCAGCATTTGATGATGAAGGAGTGAAAACGACAGCACGTACATTGGTTGATGCAGGGGTGTTGCAAGGTTACGTGCTGGGTAGCTATTCGGCACGTCGATTGGGCATGCAAACCACGGGCAACGCCGGTGGTATTCACAATATATTGATACAACCGCAACCGCTGACGCAAGCCCAATTGCTAGACAAAATGGACACGGGATTGCTGGTGACGGAAACCATGGGGCATGGGGTTAATTTGGTTACGGGTGATTTTTCACAAGGAGCAGTTGGCTTTTGGGTAGAGCAGGGTGAAATTCAATTTCCGGTCCATGAAATTACCATCGCTGGACGCTTGCCAGACATGTTGCAAAACATTGTTGCCATCAGTAATGATTTGGACAATCGGCAGATGATTCGTACCGGTTCGATGTTGATTGAGCAAATGACCATTGCCGGTCAGTAGAGCATTTGCCATTTCTACGATTTTCAGGCATCATCGCCCTTGCATTTTTTTATGAGGTAATTCATGGCTAAAGAAGAGCATATTGAGGTAAGTGGTACTGTCGTTGAAACGTTGCCAAACACCCTGTTTCGCGTCAAATTGGACGACAGTGGGCACATCATTACCGCTCATATTTCTGGCCGCATGCGCAAAAATTACATTCGTATTCTTACCGGTGACAAAGTACGGGTGGAACTCACTCCGTATGATTTGACCAAAGGACGCATCGTATTTCGAGAAAAAGATCAGCGGTGATCCAATTACTTGATCTCAAAAATCATCATCCTTGAAGCTGAGAAAATTTACCGACTATTTATGTCATTCGCATCGTCAAGTGCGATGGATATCTTTGATATAAGCTATCTATTCACCAAAATTTTAAACCTTGGGAAAATTGAGTGCAGATTGGACCAAAATCGTACTGAAAAAGCGCAGCATAGAGGGCTATGTGAGCATTTTGAAGCACAATTTTGGTTCAAAATGCGCTAAAGATGGTTTTTCGCTGAATTGTGGTGAATAGTTACGATATAAGAAGAAAATTTTCCTGAAGACAATTTGATTCGATAAAGCATTCAGAGAAAATTACTGTTGCGTATCTTATTGGATTAAAACCTAAAATAATTCAAAAAGTTTTTTCCAGATTAAATGATTTCTTAATCTTTAATTAATGTTGCATTGGGTATGATATGCGCCCCAAGTATTTTAATAAGAAAAAACATTATGAATAGAAATAGAAGGCCAGCGTTATTTAAGCAACGAGTCACAAGGGGTGAAACGAATTTTTTTGGATTGGTTTATGATGATAGGGTGAAAGGATTTAAAATCAATTCGGCGAATGAACAAGAGGTCGCTAGCTTAATAAATTGTATTAAGAAATACGAACAATGGTTCTGGTTTGAAATTTCCAAAGCAGAGAAAAATGAAATTTCCAAAGCAGAGAAAAAAAATAACAAGGAGTATGTTATTTTTTTTAAAGATGCCAATATAACAAATGAAGAGGCAGCAAAATCATCGATAGTGCGTTCATATAAGCAACTTGAGAGATACAATCGATGTAACAACTGTTTGCCATATGTCATAGCAGATGATGATGATATGTGCGTATTTGATTTAGCAGCAGATGAGAATAATAGAGTAAACTATTTTCAAGTGACATCAACGAGTTTTAGTCTTACGAATATAGAACGCGCATTAAATACCATAAATCAGAATTCGAACTCTAGTTTATTTGATATCATATTCGTTCCTTCTTCTAAAGAAAAACTTTATTTAGTATTCAAATCTAGCGATTCATCGCTTACCGTTGAACAAGCTAAGCAAAGGCTTCAAACGGGTTTTCACTCTTTTCGAAGGAGAACATTAGTTAGTAACTTCTATGATAAACAGGTGGCTCAATATTTTATACAGGGCGGTACGAGAAAGAGACCACAATCCCCTGAGTCGTCTTGTGAGTCGTCGTCTTGCAAAAGACAGAAACTTTCATCTTCGTCGAGCTCAGATGATGATAAAAAATCAGATCTTCAACAATCCGAATTTACAAGTACAAGACATTCATTTTGGGACTCAACAGCACTTGCTTCAGACATGCCAAAATTTAATTCACCACCGCCCGAGACTGCCACTTCCCCATCATTTTCTTAATCAAGTCATCCCGGCACTTCTAGCGCAATTAAAAGTGCCGGGATAGATTATTTATCCAAATATTTCTCAGCATCCAATGCTGCCATGCAACCAAAACCTGCGGAAGTCACCGCTTGTTTATACACTTGATCGCTGACGTCACCCGCGGCGAATACCCCAGGACAACTGGTGGCGGTGGCATGACCTGCCAATCCTGAGCAAGTGATGATGTAACCTTGATCCATTTCCAACTGATCTTTGAAAATGCCGGTGTTGGGATCATGACCGATGGCAATGAACACGCCGTGCAAAGCCAATTGAGTGATTTCACCATTGTGCACGTGTTTGATCCGAATACCGGTTACGCCTTGTTCATCCCCTAGTACTTCTTCCAAAGCATGATCCCAGGCTATCTGGATGTTACCCTGTTCGACGCGTTCAAATAAGCGATCTTGTAACATTTTCTCCGCACGCAATGCATCGCGGCGATGTACCAGAGTTACCTCAGCGGCGATGTTGGATAAATACAAAGCTTCTTCCACCGCGGTATTACCGCCACCAATCACGGCTACTTTTTGTTGACGATAAAAAAAGCCATCGCAAGTAGCGCACGCGGATACCCCACGACCTTTAAAGGCTTCTTCTGACGGCAATCCCAAATAGCGAGCCGATGCGCCAGTAGCAATGATCAAGGCATCACAGGTATATTCCCCTTGATCGCCAATTAGTTTGAATGGTTGTTGCTGCAATTGAGCGGTGTGAATGTGATCATGAATTAACAGAGTATCAAACCGCTGTGCGTGTTCACGCATACGCTCCATTAATGCCGGTCCCTGTAAATCGTGTATATCTCCTGGCCAATTGTCGACATCGGTGGTGGTGGTCAACTGGCCCCCGGGTTCAATGCCCATAATCATGGCCGGTTGTAAATTCGCCCGTGCCGCGTAAATTGCCGCAGTACATCCGGCCGGACCAGAGCCTAAAATAATCAAGCGATGGTGCTGTATTGCCATAAAAAACCTCATACGATGTGCTAATTAAATCGCCGGCGCTAAGCATACACGAAAATATGCGTAACACCATAGTGCAAGGCTCCGCACATCGGCATGAGATTAGGTGAATTTTTCGTTTAAGCGCGTAGTAAAAATCGTCGGAAATGCCACCTGCAAAACCATACCATGGCTCGAATCGACAAAAGTATACAAGCTTGGTATGAACCGGTAAAATGCTCCCTCAAAACGCTTTGAGTTGACAGCAGTATAGCGGTGATCATGCGAAATAAAAATCAAGCTAACTATAGAAAAAAGACCCCCAGCCCCTTGCCAGAGTTTGTTAGCAAGCGGTTGTTTGAGGGTGCCTTTATCATTGTCCTATCGGTCTCGGTTTTTTTATTGCTGGCGTTACTTACCTATCACGCCAATGATCCAGGCTGGTCACGCTCGGGTTCGTTAACCCAAGAAATTATCAATGCGGGTGGGCGAGTTGGAGCGTGGTTTGCTGATTTCTTTTTGTATCTATTCGGTTACATGGCACTGTTTTTCCCGGTGGGTTTAACCTATGGCGCTTGGGTTGTCTTGCGTTTGCGTGGCCAGGTGGAGGCCGACAGTCGAGTGATTTTAGTTAAGGCAATCGGGTTTTTATTGATACTAACCGGTGGTTGCAGTCTGGCAAGTTTGGATTTGTGGCTCAATGGGGTCACTTTGCCATTTACTGCCGGAGGGATTTTGGGTTACCTGATGGTCAGTGGCTTATCGGCGGCTTTTAGCAATGTTGGTGCCACATTATTTTCATTGAGTCTATTCATTGTTGGGTTGACCCTGTTTACCGGATTGTCTTGGTTGATTGTGACAGAATGTCTTGGCAAATTTTTAGCAATCAGCGCTCCGGCGATTTTGCGTACTATTTTGAATTGGCGTTACACCCTTGTTGAACGGATCCAAGATTGGCGGGATCGTCGTCGTGAACGTCGGCGACAAGCCAGTGTCAAACAACAAACTGCACGAGCCACTAAGCACAAACCCAGCCCGGCTAAACCGGTGATCAGTCAACAAAGCACGCCACCTAAATTAAGCAAGCGGTATGAGCGTGAACGGCAAATTCCACTGTTTGACAGTCATGTGACCGATGGGTTACCGCCGTTATCACTGCTTGATTCTCCATCCACTCAAACGCAACCAAGCGGTTACAGTCATACAGAATTGGAAAGCATGTCGCGTGAACTGGAGCATCGTCTACGTGATTTTGGGGTGGAAATTCAAGTGGTCGCGGTGCATCCAGGTCCGGTGATCACACGCTTTGAATTGGAATTGGCGCCCGGTGTCAAAGTGAGCAAAATTACCGCATTGGCGAAAGATTTGGCTCGTTCATTGTCGGTGCTCAGTGTACGGATTGTCGAAGTCATTCCTGGGCGTCCGACGGTGGGTTTAGAGTTGCCCAATACGCAGCGTGAAACCGTTTGCTTGAGTGAGGTTTTGATCACCGCTCAATATGAACAAGCTCGTTCACCCTTGAGTCTGGCATTGGGGGTGGATATTAGTGGTCATCCAGTGATTGTCGATTTGGCTAAAATGCCACATTTGTTGGTGGCTGGAACCACTGGCTCTGGTAAATCGGTTGGTTTGAATGCCATGCTGCTTAGTTTATTGTTTAAAGCCACCCCCGAAGAGGTCCGGTTGATTTTAGTGGATCCCAAAATGTTGGAATTATCCATTTACGATGATATTCCCCATTTGTTAACCCCGGTGGTAACCGATACCAAAGAAGCTGCCAGTGCTTTACGTTGGGCGGTGGGAGAAATGGAACGACGCTACCGATTACTGGCTGCGTTAGGGGTGCGTAACATTACTGGTTACAATAAAAAAGTCGCTGAGGCACAAAAGCAACAGCAACCGTTACTGGATCCATTGTGGCCGGCGCATGCGTCAGAACCGGCACCAGAATTAACCAAGTTGCCATACATTGTTATTGTCATCGATGAATTAGCCGACATGATGATGGTGGTGGGTAAAAAAGTTGAACAATTGATTGCACGTATCGCGCAAAAAGCGCGGGCAGCAGGTTTGCATTTAATACTTGCTACCCAGCGACCGTCGGTTGATGTGTTAACTGGTTTGATTAAGTCCAATATTCCTACACGCATTTCTTTTCAAGTATCCTCAAAAATTGATTCGCGCACCATTTTGGATCAGCAAGGTGCTGAACAATTGCTTGGGCATGGTGACATGTTGTATTTACCGCCAGGCACCAGTGCGCCGGTGCGTGTGCATGGTGCGTTTGTGGATGATCATGAAGTACACCATGTGGCCGATGATTGGAAACAACGTGGACAACCTGATTATATTAATGGGATCACCGAAGGCATGCTAGACGATGCGCCGGTGATACTTCCGGGTGAAAACAGCCCGCATACCGAAGACAGTGATCCTTTGTACGATGAAGCGGTTGAGTTTGTTATCCAATCGCGTAAGGCCAGTATTTCCGCTGTGCAACGGCGACTTAAAATTGGCTACAATCGTGCGGCACGATTGGTGGAAGAAATGGAACGCACCGGGATTGTCAGTGCGATGGAAAGTAATGGCGCGCGTGAAGTGTTAGCGCCAGTGATGACTGAAAATTAAGGATCATAAAATGCAACGATTGGCTGCGTTGATAGGATTGATGTTTTTACCATTGGTTATATTGGCCGATGCTCGCGAGCAGTTGGCCAATCAATTGGAAATCATTCAATCGATGACCGCTCACTTTTCGCAGCAAGTGCAAAGCGAGGGTGAATTAATCGAACGTTCGCGTGGGGAAATGGCGATGTTACGCCCCGGTCGCTTTCGCTGGGAAACACATAAACCCAATCATCAATTATTGATTGCTGACGGGCAGCGATTATGGATTTATGATGTAGATTTGGAACAAGTCCAAGTCAAACCGTTGCAAGGACAATTGGGACAAACACCAGCTTTATTTTTAAGTGGTTATGATCAATCGGCCTTGAACGATTATCAAATCAGCATTATTCGACAACGTGGTGCAACCATTGACTATCGGTTGATTCCGATTGATCCACAGGCTTCATTTGCACAAATTGACATGACGTTTCGGGGCAATGAATTGACCGCTATGCGTTTGGGTGATCAATTGGGGCAAAGCACCGAATTAACATTTTCAAAAGTCAAAGTGAATACAATTGTGGATCAAACATTATTTCAATTTGAGCCACCTGCCGGTGTTGATGTTATTCAATGATGATGTTAGATTCCCACCCGCGTGGCAAACCAGCGGGAGCATCCGCTTAAGCAATTCAATCAACAGTCAATGATCAATGAGGCAAGTATGGCGACAGTGCAAATTATTCCATTGGAACAACTCGGTATGCAGGATTTGCAACAAGTCGGTGGCAAGAATGCATCGCTGGGTGAAATGATTAGCCAATTAAGTGGCGCTGGGGTACGTGTGCCAGGGGGCTTTGCTACCACTGCCGATGCCTTTCAAACATTTTTAGCGCAAAAAGGTTTGCGCGATAAAATTTTTAACGCGCTGAATGATTTGGATGTTGACGATGTGACTGCGCTGACCCGTACCGGTAGCCAAATTCGTCGCTGGATCATCGATACGCCATGGGTGCCTGAATTTGAACAAGCGGTGCGCGCCGCTTATCAAGTGTTGGTTGATGAAACAGGTGAAGAACTCTCTGTTGCTGTACGCTCATCAGCAACCGCGGAAGATTTGCCCGATGCTTCGTTTGCTGGGCAGCAAGAAACGTTCTTGAATGTGCGCGGTATTGAAGCAGTGTTAACCTCGATCAAAGCGGTGTTTGCCTCATTATTTAATGACCGGGCGATTGCCTATCGGGTGCATCAAGGGTTTGCTCATGATCAAGTGTCTTTATCGGCGGGTATTCAACGCATTGTGAAAAGTGCGAGCGCGTCCGCACATGCAACGATGCCGGGCTTTGCCACGAGTGCGAGCAAGCCGAACGGGACGCGGAGTCTTATAACTGCTTTGGCTGCGCTGATAAGG
>WLWR01000205.1 GCA_012103495.1 Legionellales bacterium | reverse complement strand
CGCTTAAAATTCGCAGCTGCAAGTACGATGGGTATATAATCATCAAACCCTTTAATTAGTTGATCAGGACGCCATGTCCACCACATCACTTGCTCAATTACCCATTGGTATTTTTGATTCCGGCATGGGCGGACTAACCGTCTTGCGCGCCTTGACCCAACAATTGCCCGATGAATCGTTTATCTATTTAGGCGATACTGCTCGCTTGCCTTATGGTACCAAAAGTCAAGATACAGTGGTGCGTTATGCGGCACAAATTACCAACATGTTGCTGCACTACCAAGTGAAATGCGTGGTGGTGGCATGTAATACGGCAACCGCTGCTGCACTGCCTTATTTACAACAAACGTTTCCCCAATTATTGATTACCGGCGTGATTGAACCGAGTGCGAAAAAAGCAGTCCAAGCCACCCAATCCAATCAAATTGCGGTATTGGCGACAGAAACCACCATTCAACAAGCGTCTTATCAAACCACCATTCAAGCATTAAATCCTCGCGTACAAATCATCACCCGAGCTTGCAGTGTGTTTGTCAGTTTGGCAGAAGAAGGTTGGCATCAAAACGATGTGAGTTTGGCCGCAGCCCGGTTGTATTTATTGCCGCTATTGGCTGATTTTCCAAACATTGATCAAGTTATTTTAGGCTGTACCCATTTCCCGGTACTCATTCCTTTGTTAACCTCCATGTTGCCCAAGTCGGTGCAAATTGTCGACTCTGCCACTGCGATGGCCAATACATTAACCCAGTTACTGCAAGAACGGCAACTATCCGCACCACCAGCATCCCATCCAACCACCGGTCATACCACTTTTTTAGTCACCGATTCTCCACAACGCTTTGCCCGTATTGGGCAATTTTTTTATGGACAAACCATTCCCCTATCCACCATTGAATTGATTGACCTTCAATAATGGTATCTATACCCATTCCACTTGAAGCTGCGCCAAAGCTGGCTTTTCGCTGAATTGTGGTGAATAGTTACCAATAATTTATTCTGCCGAAGGTTGTGGTGTCTCACCATCCCAATACACCCAGCGTTGATTTTGTTTGATAAAAATACTGCGCTCATGAATTTGTTTAAGAGTCCCTTGATCATCAAAACGCGCGATAAATTCTACGGTGGCTTGTGTGCCAGCTTCATTGAGTGTGGTCGCCACCAGGGTCAATCCTTGCCATTTGACTCGTTGAGCCCACCGTTTGGCTTGGTTTTTGGAAAATCCATTTAACGCCGGTCCAGCCATGGTTTTTTGAATGTAATGAATATCCACCAACCGATAGGCTGTATAACGCGAGCGCATCAATGCTTCAGCCGTAGTAGGCCATTGTTTACCGGTTAACAACGGTTGACAACAAGCCACATAAGCCACCCCAGAACCACAAAAGCATGCCTGTGAATGTGTCATCGAGTGCACCCCACTTAAAACTATGCATTATTATCCAGTTAGAAAAGCTATTCAAGTTTATAAAAACCCGTTTGAATCAATCAGTTAACACGACTCCTTTGACCTATATCAAATTTCCAGGTACCTTAGTTGCCTGAACTCAACCACAGTACAAGGAGCTAACGACCGTATGTCAGTATTGAAATCATTGAGCTATCTCGTGCAATGCTTTGTATTACAGCGTCAATTTTTAATGGCGCGCGAACGACGTTTTTCACTCAAATTTAAATGTTCCACCAGAGACACCATTGGACGTCACATTTACAAATATGGCGCTCATGAAGGGAAATTAACCACCTATTTACTACAATCGATCTCATTCAACCCAAACGATATTATGCTGGATATTGGCGCTCACATTGGCTGGTACACAAATCTATTCGCCAAAGCATTCTCCAATCAAATCAACATTCACGCGTTTGAACCAAAACCCGATAATTATCAATTACTCGAGCATAATATATCACTCAATAAATTGGATAACATCACACTCGTACCCAAGGCAGTCTCCAACACCACTCAACATGTTACCTTGCATTTACACAAAAATTCCAATCGCGATCAGCCTTTGACCCCCATCCACGATTCGCCCCCCACCGAAGTAGATACATTGATACTCAATGACTATTTTACTGAGCAGCAATTGGATATGCGCAAAGTCAAATTTATTAAAATTAACGTGCAAGGCTATGAATACCCAGCCTTAGCCGGCGCCAGTAACATTCTAACTTACGTTCCCACCGTGCTAACGGAATATTCTCCTTTGTTGATGCACCAGTGTGGTCAATCGCCTTATTTATTGTTGGATTTGATGACTGAACATGGTTTCAAACCTTATCGTTGGGCCAATCATTTGTTTGAACCCATTGCGGTGGATGTCTTACGGCGGTGGACGGCCAATGGTGAAAATATTTTATGGCGAAAATAAGGATAGAAAAACCCAGACAACCGCAACACTTCGTCTATCTATTCACCACAGTTCAGCAAAAAGCCAGCTTTGGCGCATCTTGAACGAAAATTGCACTCAAAGCTGACTGTTCCCCGAGATTTAAAGTTTTGGTGAATAGTTATCACTTTGTTTGCCTGGGATCTTTGATAAAATGATTATCTGTTGGTTAAATGTCCAGCGCCCCAAGCGTAAGCAATGGAGGCAATCCCAAAATATAAAATACTCAAGCCCACTAAAAAGCCAGGGAACCAAACCGCCGACGTTGGAAATTGCGACCAGACTAAAATGGCAATAATAATTGACAAAATACCACCAAAAAACCACCAGCCCCAACCAGATTCTTGACGCATTTGCCAAGCGGCATAACACCATAGAACACCGGTCACTAGATAAAAAATAGTTAACATC
>WLWR01000204.1 GCA_012103495.1 Legionellales bacterium | reverse complement strand
ACACGGCGCTCGTCAAACATTGGATGGCTTTGGCATGTTAATTGAACAAGCTGCTGAAGCATTTTATTTGTGGCGTGGGATAAAGCCGGAGACAACTGGGTTCAAAAAAACACTGTTTATACCTTCCACTCCTCGGACAACATAACAATCGGTTTTATTCCTCATCGCGATCACGATATTGCTGTGCCAATTGAACATAACGTTCAGCAGAATACGTCAAAAAAATAATTTCTGCTTCGGTTAAGGGGCGCAGCCGTTTAGCCGGTTGTCCAGTCCAAACGTAACCAGGGGGTAATTGTTTGTTCGGTGGAATTAAACACCCCGCACCCAAAATAGAATGCGTCCCCACCTGTACACCATCCATCACAATACAGCCAATGCCAATTAAACATTGATCAGCAATTTGACAACCGTGCAATACCACTCGATGACCCATGGTGACCTGACTGCCAATGCGTAAAGCATACCCATCGGGATGATACGGCCCGGCATGAGTCACATGCAACACACAGCCATCTTGCACATTGGTTTCATTGCCAATCACAATCGCATTCACATCGCCACGCACCACCGCTTGCGGCCAAATTGAGCAACGCTCACCTAAAGTAACATCACCTATGATTTGCGCACTGGGATGCACATAACAAGAAGTTGGAATCGTCGGGGATTGGGATAAGTGCGTCATGAGACTTCCCTCGGTTTTTTTAATGTCACCAGCTCTTCAGCGCTGGTAGGATGAATCGCCAGTGTCTGATCAAAATCGCTTTTGCACGCACCCATTTGAATGGCAACGGCAAACCCTTGCAACATTTCATCCACGCCATAACCCACCAAATGACAACCGACCACTTTCTGTTTGTCACCGGTGGTCACCAATTTCATGTGCGTGGATAATTTTTGTGAGCAAAGCGCATCCATTAACGGGGTGAATTGCGTTTCATACACAGTCACTTGATCCGCACCAAACAATTCAATCGCACGTGGTTCACTCAATCCCACCGACCCCACCGGTGGGTGACTGAAGACCACCGTTGGAATCCAATCATAATTTAAATGCGCATCGGTTTGATTACCAAACAAGCGCGCGGCCAGGTGTCGGCCGGCGGCGATAGCCACCGGTGTCAGAGCTGGTTTACCATTGACATCGCCAATGGCATAAATCCCCGATACATTGGTATTTTCATACGCATCGGTGGGGATCACGCCTCGCTCATCGGTACTCACCCCAGCGGCGCTCAAATTCAATGCTTGGGTCCGTGGCTTGCGACCAATGGCTAATAACACACAATCAATGTCGGTAATGCAATCACCACCGGCGCAGTGAACGGTGATCAATCCTTGATCCGTTTTGTGAAATTCAGTGGCTTGATGATCACATACTAAATGGATCCCTTGCTGTTGATACAATTCATAAACACAACGCCCCAACATCGGATCAAATCGGCTTAATGGGTTGCCATGGCGCAATAATAAATGCACCCGAGAACCCAGCGCATTGAGCATGCCCGCCAACTCCACGCCAATGTACCCCCCACCGACCACCACCACATTGTTTGGTTGTTTGGTTAATGCAAAAAAACCATCGGAGTTGATCGTATGTTCAATCCCTGGCATAGCTGGCATCAAAGGCTCACTACCTGTGGCAATCACAATGTGAGGGGCCGTATAAGATTGACCACTCACCACCACCGTTCGGTGATCACTAAACTGCGCTTGACCGGTGATGTGGTGAATACGATGGGTGCCCAATCGTTTGGTGTAAATCGTTCGTAAATGTTCAATGTATTGTTGTCGTCGGTTTACAAATTGCGACCAATCAAACGAAGGTGGGTGGGGCAAATGAAACGCATAATCCTCCGCTTTGCCTAACCATTCAGCGATGTGACTGGCATACCACATCATTTTTTTGGGCACGCATCCCAAATTGACGCAGGTGCCGCCCAACTGCTGCATTTCAATGACGGCACACTTAGCACCGTATTGCGCCGCTTGTACCGCAGTAGCGATGCCCCCACTACCACCGCCAATAACAAGCAAATCAAATGTTTGAGTCATACCAAAATCCTGTGTGAATGTGATCCGTGTGGAAGAGCTAACATAAGCGAATGCGTTAGGCGTGTCAAAGACCTGTTGCCCTTGGCTAACGCTGTGTCTGGAAAGCTGTAAAGATTCGACGAAGATAAAATCTAGCTTTAAATTCGTTGGGTATTGATATCGATGACTTGATGGCGTTTCGAAGATTCATACAAGTTATCGCCGTGCGTGGTGGTCAGAGACTCAATTATCCTGATGTTTCCAACGAAGTTGGCATTAGTGAACCCCGCATCAAATCATAGTTTTATATCTCACTAATCACTGCGTTGGGGGCGCTCATTCAACCTTATTTCAAACATACTCCAAACGATCACCCAAGATTTTTGATACAGCCTTTGGCATGAAGTTGTAAATAACTTGACCAACAGAAGCAATACTCTACAATGTTGCCAACTCTCGGGGTGTCTTACAGAGACTGAGATGACGTACGGTCAAACCCGTTGAACCTGATCCGATTTGTATCGGCGGAGGGAAGAGATTTTGTTGATTGCATTCATCTTCCGGCCGCCTTCATTAACGACATAAGGAGTCCACCCAGCATGAATCTCAACGATGCCTTTCCAAATTCACGTAAAATTTACTTACACGGCCAACACCATCCTGAACTTCGCGTACCGATGCGGGAAATCCAATTAACCAACGGCGACACATTCATCACTTACGACACGTCGGGGGGGTACACCGATCCTAAAATAACAACCGATGTTGAACA
>WLWR01000203.1 GCA_012103495.1 Legionellales bacterium | reverse complement strand
ACCCCCACTAAAAAATACGCGGTGACTCGTTTGATACCAATTTTATTCATCAATATCAACATCACAATGGCCAAACCAGCCATAATCAAAGAAGTCACAGACAAATTACTGGTATAAAACAGCGCAATGATGATAATAGCGCCAATGTCATCAATAATGGCTAATGCGGTTAGAAATATTTTAAGACTGATAGGCACACGCCGGCCCAATAACGCCAAAATTCCTAAAGAAAAAGCAATATCAGTCGCCGCAGGGATCGCCCATCCATGCAACGCCACCGAATCACCCCAATTGATCCAGGCATAAATAAGCGCCGGCACTATCAAACCACCCAATGCTCCGACCGCTGGCAATACAATTTGATCACGATTGCGCAATACTCCACGCATGGCTTCGCGCTTAATTTCCAAACCAACTAACAAAAAGAATAAGGCCATCAACCCATCGTTGATCCACAATAATAAGGGTTTGGATAATTCCATGGATGCAATTGCCACGGAAACACGCGTCTCCAACAAAGCATCGTACCAACCAGACAGTGGCGAATTACTTAATAAAATCGCTAGCACTGCCGCGGTAAATAATAAAATTCCCCCAAAGGTAGGGGAGGTAATAATATCTCGAATAACTCTCATAACAACTCTTAATCTTTTTGTTCAGTTTGATTAACCAATATTTGTCGCATTTGGGCAATCACCTCGGCATAGTCTGGCGCCCCAAAAATGGCCGAACCCGCAACAAACGTATCCGCACCAGCATGAGCAATACGCCCGATATTGCTTATATTAACTCCCCCATCGACTGCCAAACGAAACGCATATTGATGGGCCGTTCGCCATTGATGCACTTGGGCAATTTTATCCAATGTGACGTCAATAAATGCTTGCCCACCAAAGCCTGGATTCACTGACATAATTAGCATCATGGATAATTTATCCACTACATAGTCCAATCCCTGCCAAGGGGTTGCAGGGTTTAATGCGATCCCCGCTTGACATCCGTGATCCAAAATTAATTGCAAGCTGCGATCTAAATGCTCCGTCGCTTGTGGATGAATGGTGATCCAATCAGCACCCGCCTTGGCAAAAGCAATGATCAAATCATCCACTGGCTTTGTCATCAAGTGCACATCAATGGGTGCGGTAATCCCCGCCTGGCGCAACGATTGACACACCAAAGGCCCCACCGTTAAATTTGGCACGTAATGATGATCCATCACATCAAAATGAATGGCATCCGCCCCCGCAGCCAACACCGCTCGGACTTCCTCACCTAAGCGGGTAAAATCCGCTGATAAAATAGAAGGAGCAATGATATAATCCAACATTCGAGCTTCTTACCGCAATTGACTTGGGACGCTATTATATGCTGAAGGCGCGCGTTTGTCTCCTGCCAGCCTTATGAGTTTTCACTTGAAAAGTACAAGCTTGCCTATACTTAAAATAAACAATATATCACTGAATGAAAAGTGAGTTTTTATGCATAATGAATGGCCTACCAAAGAATTCGATTTAAAATCAGCCGAGGAAATTGTTGAACGACACCTGGACTTGAACGATGGAGCACCCTTAGGTGTCTTTGAAATGGTGCTCGATTCCAACGATGAACAAGTCGATGTGCGCCTGGCCGATTGGGTCATTGAATTAATCGATTACTTTCACCATGAATACGGTCTGGAGCGCGGCGATTATGTCGCCAAAATGATCGTCAACCGCATACTCATCAGCGGTGAAACTCTCCACTGATTTTTCTCATCTCATCTATCAAAAAACCATACTGGGCGCATCTTGAAGTCGAATGGGTATGGCTAAATAAAGTCTGATATGTTACGGTTACCCGCGTTTATTTCGTAGCATTAAGGGAGAAACTTGTATGAGTACAAGTACTGCAAATTTTGCCGATCAAGATGGGGTCATTTGGTACGATGGCCGAATGGTTCCATGGCGTGAAGCCAACACGCATGTCCTCACTCACACCTTGCACTATGGATGCGGCGTTTTTGAAGGCATTCGACTGTACGATGGGGCACAAGGACCTGCCATTTTCCGCTTGCGCGAACATTTAATTCGCTTGTTTCATTCCGCCAAAATTATTGATATGCAGATTCCCTACGATATGGAAACGCTAGAACAAGCCTGCAAACAAGCCGTACAACAAAATCAATTGATCAATGGTTATCTACGTCCGATGGCCTTTTGGGGCGCAGAAAATATGGGTATTCACGGCGAGCATCTTAAAACACATGTGATTGTCGCCGCCTGGGATTGGGGCCGTGTAATGGGTGAAGAAGCCCGTACTCGCGGAATTAAAGTCAAAACCTCCACCATCCGTCGCCACGATGTGAATAGCTTGATGGTCAAAGCCAAAGTCAATGGACACTATGTCAATTCCATTTTAGCCATGCGTGAAGCCAAAAATTGTCAATGCGATGAAGCCTTGCTGTTGGATCAACAAGGCTTTGTTGCCGAAGGCAGTGGTGAAAACTTTTTCATGGTGCGCGATGGTGTGGTTTATACACCGGATCGCAGTACGATTTTAGAAGGCATTACGCGTGATACCGTGATCCAATTTTGTCAGGAAATGTCGATTCCATTGGTGGAATGCCACATCACTCGAGATCAAGTGTACATGGCCGATGAAGCATTTTTTACCGGCACCGCCATGGAAATTTTACCCATCCGAGAACTGGATGGGCGCAGCATTGGCGAAGGTCAACGCGGGCCATTAACCGAAGCGTTACAACAGCGTTATTTTGCTACTGTAGAAGGTCACCTTAGTGAATATCATTCCTGGTTAACCGTGGTATAATCCGCCAT
>WLWR01000202.1 GCA_012103495.1 Legionellales bacterium | reverse complement strand
GCCGACTGTCATTACTTTCAAAAGGTAACCTGCGTTGATCTGGTCAATACAATCCTGCCCAATTGCGATCAAGCCGGGGCGTTACTACTTGGGTTTGCCAGTGACGAAGGAGTCAAACGCAATCATGGTCGACCGGGGGCTCAACAAGGACCACAAACTATCCGCCAAGCTTTGGCACCATTGGCTTGGACACTGCCTGCCTTTACTTTGTTGGATGGTGGCAACATTGCATTGCACGATACTGATTTAGCAACCGCGCAACAGACACTGGCTCAATACGTTGCCTTAGGTTTAGGGCAAAAATTATTATCGGTCGTGATAGGCGGCGGTCACGAATTGGCATGGGGGCATTATCAGGGCATTCGCCATGTGCATCCCAACAGTCGGCTGGGAGTGATTAATTTCGATGCGCATTTTGATTTACGTCAACCAACCTCTAGCCAACAAGCCACCTCCGGCACCTCCTTTTGGCAAATGGCGCAAGATTGCCAACAGCAGCAATTGCCCTGGCATTATTTTTGTTTGGGCATTCAACCGGCCAGTAATACCTCTGATTTGTTTGAACAAGCCCAACAATTGAATGTACATTATTGTACTGCCCAGCAATTATCCACCATGCCATCGATCACGTATCAGTTATTACAATTTATCGCCAACACTGATCACATTTATCTCTCTGTTTGTCTGGATGTGTTTGCCCAAGCGTTTGCACCAGGGGTTAGCGCACCACAACCATTGGGCATCACCCCCAAACAATTACGCCCTTTATTGACATTAATTTTCAACAGTCGCAAAGTCATTGCTTGCGACATTGCTGAATTGTCACCACCGTGGGATGTGGACGGCCGCACTGCGAAACTGGCCGCTTTTTTGATCGACGATTGTTTGCGGCAGTTTGCTTCAATCGGCGCAGGTTAATGTGATAGGATGCGCTTATCTTTTATCTGCGTGATCACTCATTATGGACACCATCACCATTCATCAATTGCAAGTTGAAACCTTCATCGGCGTTTATGCATGGGAACAACAAATCAAACAGCCGGTGCACTTTGATCTAACCTTGGGCACCGATATTCAAACCGCCACCGTCAGTGACGATATTGAAGACGCTCTCAATTACGCCGACGTGGCTCAGCGCATCACTGAATTTACCACCGATCATCGGTGTCAATTGGTGGAAACATTAGCCCATCGAGTTGCCAATTTAATTTTTGAAACATTTCCAGTACATTGGCTAAAGTTAACCGTCACCAAACCACAGGCGATTGAAAATGCACGAGCGATCTCGGTGACCATTGAACGACGCAAGGTCGTCTGATGGCTTGAAGGAAGCGATCTGCCACAGTTGACGCGAACAACCATCTTGGTAACGCATCATCTTGAACTTTAAAATACTCACATTGCTCTTTGTACTTTCTCAACACTCTTTTCATCCCATCCACACTCAAAGCTGACTTTTCCCGAGATTTGAAATTTTGATGAATCATTACGAAGAAGGTTTATCTGATTTTGAGGATACTGGTTCGGATTGCTCAGCTTGTTGCGCACGCTGTTCATTGATGGCTAATTGTGCTTGCTTAGCTTGTTGTTCGATAAACTGTTGACTGTGTTCATACCATTGTTGATAGCGTAACCACCACCGTCCCAATTGTTGGCTTAGCTGTGGCCACTGATTCGGACCAAACACCATGATCATCACCACCACAATCACCAAACTTTCAAACAAACTGATCATATTACATCATCGTGTTTTGCATCGATGGTCGATTCACTCTCCGTCGCTTGATTTTTTTCTATGCCATCGGTTTCCTGGCGAAAGCTTTTAAGCGCTGCTCCTAAATCACGCCCCAAACTTTTCAATCGTTTACCACCAAATAATACTAACACAATCAGTAAAATTAATAGTAATGACAGTGGACTGATCCCGCTAATCCCCATGCGCTTACCCTACCCTTAATATGCATTATTAGTCGCATCAATATAGTGTTTTTTTCAAAATGACACAAGCATACTCATAGACTTTTAAAAAGACGATCCCGGTTGCTGTAAGAAAACCAATTCCTCATCTGTTGATGAGCGTTGCAAAATAGCATTGCGATGTGGAAATCGCCCAAATTGTTCAATGACCACTTGATGCTGCCGAGCAAACTCAACAAATCCATTAAACAATGACGCTTGAGTTGGTTCCACTCTTTCCACCAATTGTTCAAATAACATCACACAACGGTGTTGCATCGCCAACGTTTCAGCATGCTCTAAAGGCATAAATAAAAAAGCCGCTTGAATCGGCAACAGATGTTGATGAAAATCTTGCTCAATGGCTTGGCAAGCAATGCGCAATGCCTCACCATCTTGTGCATACATCTGTGGCATCCCACGATACACATGGCGAGAAAATTGATCCAACAAAATAACCAAAGCCAAACAACTTTGGGGTGCCAATTGCCAATGATCAAATTCATGATTGGCAGCACGCGTTAATATTTCACCAAATTGATTGGTCAAATCCTGATCAAACGTCGTACTCTTACGCCACCACCGTTGCTGAACCTCACTGGTTACCATCCCTGCATCATCAAACTCACCAAACCAAATCGCTAAAATATCGGTGACCAAAGCTTCACCATGCATTGCTACTTCCATTAATTTCACCTCACTTTTATGATTTCACTTTAACTAATTTCGCATAATAAAATCCATCCATCTGCTGCTGTCCTGGAAAGAGTTGACAACCGATAGTTTGATTGGGCAAATGAGTCAACGCCATCACCTGCGCATCCGCATGTGTTGCCAAAAATCGTTCTACTTGTTGCTGATTTTCAATCGGTAACACCGAACAAGTGACATAGA
>WLWR01000201.1 GCA_012103495.1 Legionellales bacterium | reverse complement strand
ATCAACTAATGGAATCGGGGGACAGTATACTTATTTGAAAATTGAATTAAGTATACTGTCCCCCGATTCCGGCAAATACTGCCTGATCAAACGATTGGTATTTTCATTAGTTCCCCTTTGCCATGGTGAGCGAGGGTCACAGAAGTAGACATTGATGTTGGTATCAATCGTAAATTGCTTATGCTTAGCCAGTTCCATCCCTCGATCCCATGTCAGCGTTTTTCTTAACGCCTGGGGTAAAATACATATTTTATTTTGAATAGCCTTGGTGACTTGTTTGGTATTATTTCCAATCAGTTTAACCAATAGCGTAAAGCGAGAGGTTCTTTTGTTAACGGCAATTGTAAACTGATACAGGTCGGCAACTGAAAATTGATACACCTTTGTTAAATAATACACGTTTCAAAAGTAGACAAGTGAGACGTGATGCTGACAGAGGCAATAATTATGGAAGTAAAAATATTACACAGTCATTTCGATACAATTGATCAAATGATAAAGTTTGTCGAAGGCCCTAAGGAAGAAGCGATTAACCCTCCTCCTAGCGTCTTTTTGATGTAATTCAGGGAATTGCATACTTATTTCTCTTAAAAACCGAATTCAAGGGACCGTCTACTTATTTCTCTTAAAATTTTATAAAGAGGCATTAAGTAGACGGTCCCCTGAACTTATCATTCTGGCTTTGATGCGTTATCTTTAGAAGTTTCTGAAGATGATTCGGTTGAGGATGACTCGGTGGGTGGAGGAGGGGAGTTGGGTTGTTCGTGTGTTTGTGGGTTGTCAGTAGACGATTGAGTGTTGCTTGTGTTAGCGTTTGTTGATGCACCGTCTTTCGCTTCTTGTTCATGTCGGTTGGTTTTGTATTCCTCAATGATTTCAGTGATGCTGGTTTTTACATCGGTAAATAATTTACTTGCCATGCCTGTGACTTCTTTAAAATCAGGAAGCTTGGATTTGCCAGATTGGCTCATAGCATCGATCCTCTGTAATTTGATTGAATGTATGCAAAGTATATACCCATTCCACCTCAAGATGCGAACCCTGCTTGATGCTATTTCATGTGCTTGCGAAACCAATGGGTGTGAGTAATATGCAATCCAACCAACCGTGCGATCAATACGGCCACATACAATTGACCGATCACCGCTTCTAGGGCAGAAAATACCTGAGCTGGAATGGTAATTGGTGCGATGTCACCATAGCCTAATGTTGTTAAGGTCACAAAACTGTAGTAAATGAATGGTCCAAAATAGAAGCGATGGGAAAACACATAATCGTAATCCACATTAATACCATAGGAGAATATAAATGAATTTGGCATTGAGTTTTCCAACACGGTGTAAATCAATGCCCAAATAATGCCAATTAACAAATAAGCGCAAATGGCGCCGTAAATTTTATCTGCCGTTACCTTTTTATAGGTCAACACGTGACGGATAATCGTGGTAACGGTCACGCTAAAAAAAGTAATTTCCAGCACCAGACCAATAATTAATAAGTTTTTACTTTGTAGCATCATGTTAAAACCAATCACGGTAAATGCTAATAATGCAATGAGCGTAGCCACTAAAATGGTGCGAAAATGTGAACCAATAATATACAGCCCTGTAATCATCAAGATGGTGAGTGCTATTTCAGTGAGCAGTAGATAAGTTGCGTACTGATCATGAATTATCGGGAAGGTGATCAACAATAAAATCAGTGAAACCAAAATTAATAATAATCGATGCCGTAAAATAAAAAGATTGGTCAGGCGCGAAATATTTTTATGCATGATGAATTCCATAGCGCATTTGACAGAAAATTTTAACATCCTCATAAGCGACAAGCCAGTACGTCGCAACATTTGAGACAATCATTGGCCAACCAACCATTGGGTTTTTCTACCGATGCATTGCGTTGGTACAAATTATGATGAAAAACTGACTCAGAATACAGATTGTTGCTCAGGTTTATAAAATTTTTGACTATTGGTTTTTCCAAAGGCCCCCAGTATAATGCAGTCATTTTTATGTTCAAAATTGCAACAAAAATCAGAACAAGGGGCGCAATGTGCGATGGTCTAAGCTAACATCTCCTGCACTGGCCTTAGCGCTAGGTAGTTCCGCACTTCTTATCAATGTACCTGTCGTACAGGCCGGTGGATTTCAATTGTTTGAACCAAGTGCGGTTGCCATTGGTAATTTTGGTGCTGGCGCAGCGGCTGAAGCCAGTGATGCCAGTGTGAACTTCTTCAACCCAGCAGGCTTGACCCGATTTAACACCACGCAAGCGGTGGTGTTTGTGGGATTGGTGGATACAGGATCAAAAGTGACTGGAACTTCGTCACAAACGGTCTTGCCATTTCCTCCCTATGTGGAAAGTGGTGTGGCCAAAGGGGGGACGACCAATCCATTGGGTGCGTTTCACATTGCCCGACCTTTGGCTCCTAATGTGGTGTTTGGTCTGAGTGTGACCTCACCTTTTGGTTTGCGTACCGAATACAAAGGTGACTCCTTTGTCCGTTATCAAGCGACTAAAAGTGAGTTGATCACTTTGGATGTCAGTCCTTCATTGGCGGTGAAGTTGACCGAGCGATTGTCGGTAGGTCTTGGGGTGAGTGCGCAATATGCCAAAGCTAATTTGAATTCAATGGTTGGGTTACCACAGTGTTTTGACAACCCGGCGTGTGATTCTTTACCAGCACCGGCGATGAACTCAGCCTATCCAGATTTTTTTGATAGTGCAAGTTTAAACTCAGGGTTTGATTGGGGTTGGGGGATCAATGCTGGGGTTCTATACGAATTCAATGAAGGATCGCGCATTGGTGTCGGTTATCGAAGTAAAGTGCAACATAGTTTGCAAGGAGATAGCCGATTGCTGGGAATTTTAGCCAGCACCAATAG
>WLWR01000200.1 GCA_012103495.1 Legionellales bacterium | reverse complement strand
GCCGGAAGATGCTTCTGAAATGGTTTTCCCCAATACCAACAGTGATAAAATATCCGATTGACTAAGACCTGCAGGATCGGAGAATAATTTCACTTGTGGATCGGAAATTGCCCCTTCCACTCGCACGCCGACGATCATCTTAGAATCCATAATGCTGAAACGGTTAATGGTTGTATGAAGTTCTTTACTGGCTTGTACGCGTACCGTCGGTTCATCCAATAGGTTGTTAGTGTAATAAATGTGTCCATAATCCAGTTTCAATGTTTGATTGAGATATCGAAACTGTCCCTCTAAAAAATCAATTTGTCCGGTAGCATGTGTGGGTTGCTCCGATGTTTCAATCACATTAACGTGTCCCTCCAAGCGTGCTTGAATTCCTGCAAAGTTGATCGTGACGTTGTCTCCCAGAGTGACGGTGACATCTGCCTGCCACTGCAATGCTGAGGATGATTGAGTGGAGGATTGTTCAACAAACACGACATCATTCGGGAGATGAATGGTTTGACTGTAATCCAGTGGGTGGATGGTTGCGGTAGGAATTAAAATATTTCCCGTGATTTTTATCGGTTTGTCATGCCAGTGCACTTCAAGCTTGGGTGATACAGCGATGAAGAATTCATCGGTATTCATCATCGTAAATTGTTGACCAGTTATTTGAACGACTTGAGGGTCGGTGGTTGATTGCAGGGTGAGAGTTCCTTCACCAGAAGTCACTTGTCCATTGAATTTCCAAGTTTGATTGAATGCTTTGGTTGCGTTGAGATTTAATTTCTCCAAGGTGATGTTTAATGCTGGTAACGTTGCTTGGCCATTTTCAATGGCTATCTGCACAAAACCATCCGATGCACGATCAGTGGTGAAGTTCAGCTCGGCGCGCAATTGACCGCTGACATGGGTGAGCTCTGAATTCATTTGTGATACCCAGACCAAATCGGGGATCAGCAATTGGGCCGTCATGGGGGTATCCCACGGTGCTACCGTGAGAGTGCCGATTTGATCCAGATGCCAATTTTTATGATCCGGATGTTGATAATCCAATAATTTAAAATCACCTTGCCAAATCGAGTTTGAGTATTGACCTGCTATGAGTGTTTGCCATTGTTGATCCGATTGTTGCAATTGAATTTTAATTTCGTGATCAGATACCACACCGTCCAACAACAATTGCAAATGATCAATGTGTATTTCATTATGAGTTAGATTGTCGATCTTTAATTCACTTTGCAAAACACCATGGGGCTCCCATTCAAAATACAATCGCAGCATGGCTTGTTCAATGAAGCTGTCACCCCACTGAAGTTGCTCTACCTGTTGATAAGCGGAAATAATTGGGCGATCACGATCGCCGGTAATATTGCCTTGGCTGTGAATTTGGGCCATGGTGGCTTGCCAATTCACATCCCATTGATCTTGCAATTCCCCTTTGATAGTGATTGGCCAAGGTTGGGTCAGTGTTGCACTCCATTGCAATTGGTGAATATCGCCTTGCAACTGAATGTCACCGTCAAGTGGTGTCTGTGCATCCTCAATTGGAATCAATTGAATTTGCAGGTGGTTGGTAAACGGCGATTGCCAAGAGAAATGACCGGATGCACGCAGTCCAAATTGGATAGGAAAGATCTTTTCGGTTGTTGTGGTGATCGATCGTGCCGATTGATTGATATTAACTTGTTCAGCAGTGAATTGACGAATGGATAATGAGTGGCGTAACAAAGTATAGGGGCGCCAGGCAAAGGTTACTTGAGTCAATTGGATGTGAAAATCTTGGTGATGATATTCAACCATGCCCAATTGCAAACGATTAAATAATTGTCCCGAAGCCTGATGAATGCTCAAGCTTCCTGGGATAAACTTTTGTAAAAGATAAAGGCTGACTTGTAAACCCGGTTGTGTATAACCGATCACGACTACCAGTAGAAATGAAGTCATACTGATTGAGCCAATACTTATACCAAGATAACGCAATAAGCGACGCATTGTATCTCCTGTGTTATAAATCCGGTCCCATACTAAAAACAAATCGAATCGAATGGCGATCGCCGGTGAGCTGCTGGGCAATGCTTGCACGCAGTGGTCCGACAGGCGTTTCGCGCACAATGCCAACCCCCCAACTGTGATGCAATTGAGCCGGTCGGCTGTTAAAAGCATTGCCTGTATCGTAAAACAAAGCCAAGTGCCATTTCGGTATGATCTCTTGTTGAATTTCACCACTGCCGATGACTAAGATACGGCCTGGCCCCAACGATTGATAAGAGTACCCACGTACCGACTGCGCACCACCGGTAAAGAATTGTAAAGTAGGTGGCAATTGATTGATATCCTTAATAAAGGTGTAACCACCGGTACCGCGGAATAACAAACGAGTGGTTTTACTAATACTGGTGATGTATTTGCCTTCAACCACCCATTGGATGAAATCGCTGCTGGATGAAATGGCTTTACTGGAACCCAAAACGGTAAAAATCCCACCAAATCCTTTTCGGGGAAATAATAAATGATCCCCTTTGATCACTTGCCAATTGGCTTTGGGGTACAAGACAAATTGGTTACGCTCGGTTTGATCCGCTTTTTGAATGGAGCGTTCATAAAGACTGTTGATGGAAAGTGTTTGCTGCCAAATATCACGCGTGCGTACGTCCGCGGCAATGAATTGCGCGGCACGGCTTTTAACACTTGGGATATCATAGGTATAAACGGTTCCCCCTAATGTGTAACGATCATTGACCGGATCACGACCGGGGATGATGTATTCCGTTTGAAAATTATTTTCAACTTGCAGCGCTGTCAATTTTACTTTAATAGAAGTATCAAACTCACTAATAGTTTTTCAGCTGTAGCTACTTGCATGAAATTCCTGCAAGATCAATTCAATTTTCACAGGTATTTAT
>WLWR01000199.1 GCA_012103495.1 Legionellales bacterium | reverse complement strand
AGTGGATCGAATACGAAATCATCTATTCAAAAAGGTCAGGTTAATCAAGATGATCAAAAAGGTGAGGGATCAAATTCTCAAACAATGGATCAACCTCAATCTGGCGATGATTCTGGTGAGCAAAAGCAACAATCATCAACCGATGATCAAGGTGATGAAGCGGAACAAGAACAACCCGGTACTTTGGATGAGTCGGCAACCGATCAAGCTGAGCCTCGTGACGAAAAAGGCGATGGACAGAATCAAGAGGGGGCATCTTCTGTCTCTGATCAAACGGTTGGGGCTGAGCCATCAGAGTCATATGAAGATGCACAACCATCATCATCTTCTGAACTTGAAAAAGAGCAACTGGATGAAAGCCCATCGCCTACAGAAATGGATCGTGGCATGTCAGCGGACCAACGTGAACCGGTTGAACAATCACAAGAAATTCAAAACGATACGGGGCAATCCTTGCAGGAGATTCCTACGCAACTGAATGACACAGAACAATCAGCAGCCGATGGCGAACAAGAAAACAATCAGGAAGAACAAGGATTGCCCCCACCGCCTACTCAGGATGAATCGATAAATCCTCCCTTAACATCAGGGAGTGTTGCTGAACGTGAGCAGCAACAGGCCAGTGAACTGTGGCTCAACCGGGTGCCAGATGATCCGGGGGGGTTACTGCGCCAGAAATTTTTACGTGATCACTTGCGTAAACAACAATCGTTTTGATGTGGGAATATCATCGCACTTCAAGAGACTTACATCTTGTTTGCTTGGCGGCGTTGACGTTTTTTGATGTCTTTGTAAAAAACAAAAAACTTCAATCCTAAAAAATTCAAAATAGAGGCGCAAGCGGTTGCAATTAAAAATGCGTAAAAGAGTTTATATTGAACGGTTGCCAATCCCTGAAGTGCTAGTTTGTTACTCACGACATTGATTACCAGCGTGAATAAATAAAGAAGAGTGAATTTGATCGGTGCGTAGGGTGGAAAATAACGAATGTGGCCAAATGTCCATAATTTGTTAGCAAAATAAGTTAGAACCAAACTGGTGATAAACCCGATGGCTTTGCTGATTCCAATGTTCAAACCCAAACTGATTAAACCATAATAAACGATCAAATCAATCAATACCGTTGGGATACCGACTAATAAAAACATTCCAAATTGTTTGAAAATCATTGTGAATGAGTAAAGTCCATATTTCGATTGCCCGCTAGTGTGCAGAGGTTCGTCGAAGTGGTCAAGTGATAATTGAGTGTCAGATCAATTCCCTATCGCTACATCCAAGTTGCTCTGGATATCCCTTTGTTGTAAGGGTCTTGTCTTTAGAGGGTCATTCAATTATCTCTGTATTTTTGATATTGCCAGAAGTCTTGTTACGGCATTCAGTCAATCTAAATGCAGATATTGTTTTCCCCAAGAGTTAATATTTTGGGAATATTTCAAGTATGCGATTGTTGTGAGGTGGCAATGAGCTGATTGCAATTTTCATCTATTTTTATAGAATGAGTCTTCTATGCAGAAGCTAAGGGTGTTACGTTTTATGCAAGTGAGTGTGCGCAAGCTAGTCTTACGAATCTTCGGATTATCCATATTTTTGAGTTGGACCCTGTTAATGTGGGGGCAACCCATTACCACAGAGTTATCACGATCACCGGTTGGGCTGGGTGAAACGTTTCAGATTATTTATACGTTAGAAGGAGAGGTAAGTCATGCAACACCTAATTTTTCTTCTTTGCGAAAAGATTTCAATGTATTGGGAACAGGTAAAAGTTTCCAGGCTATCACTAACCGTGGCGAAACCAGACGCATCACACAATGGAAAATTCATGTTTCTGCTAAACACACTGGGGATCTACTGATCCCAGCCATTGCATTTGGGGAACAAACCAGTGAAGCGGTACGTCTTGAAGTATTAGACAATCAACAATTAGCTGATCAGGGCCAATCGCCCGAAGTGTTTATGGAAGTGAGCGTGGAAGCGGAGCATCCGTATGTGCAAAGTCAGGTCATTTATTCGGTACGAATTTATACGGCAACCGATGTTGTTAATGCTCAATTATCTTTGCCAGAGGCAAACAAAGGAGTGTTTATCCCTTTGGGTGATGATTGGCAATATACGGCGCAACGGTATGGACAACCGTATCAAGTGGTGGAGCGACGTTACGCAATGTTTCCCGAAGCCAGTGGTGATTTAACCATTTATGCGCCGACATTTCATGGGATCAGTGTGACCAGTGGTCCAGCTTTTTCTGATCCTTTCTTTGATAAAATATTTGCTGCACCGTTTCAGGTGCAAGGCCCGAATGCTGATTTAAAAGTATTGCCCATTCCTGTAGCTTATTCAGCAAAACAATGGTTGCCAGCACGCCAAGTGCAATTGCAGGAATCGTGGGAAAAACCAAAGCAAGGAGTTCGGGTCGGAGAACCGATTACACGGATGATTACTTTACAAGCTGAAGGGGTGACCATTGCACAATTACCAACACTTGAGGCCACCGAGCCTGATGGGGTGAATGTTTATCCTAATAAACCTATCGTCGCAAATAAATTGAGCGATGGTAATATCTTGGCCGAAAAAATACAAAATTTTGTCTATATCCCAAGTGCTACTGGTGAGATCACTTTGCCTGAGGTTCAAGTGGATTGGTGGAATGTGAAAACGCAACAGATGGAGCAAACAAAATTACCAGCGTTGCAATTGACCGTGTTGCCAGCCGTACAAACCAAAACCATGGATCAAACGCTTCCTGTTGAAAAACCAGCCCCGAGTAAACCAATTACTTTGGGCGATGCTGCTGCCAGTGAACACGCGCCTGTTGTGACTATGGCAACACCGGCGATGCCAATCAATGCATGGCCCTGGCAGCTTCCCTGGTTGGTGGCGTCCAGTTTTGCTTTGTTA
>WLWR01000198.1 GCA_012103495.1 Legionellales bacterium | reverse complement strand
GGTCGTTTGGATCAATTGGATCCTGCGCAAGCCAGTTTTAATTTAGGCGCTATGATTCGTTGGTTGGATTTTAATGACACCTGGTTAGCGGCCGAGTGGGGACACCCTTCGGATAATTTAGCCGGCATATTAATGGTGGCCGATTATGTGAGCCGGGTAAATCAAGCACAACAACGCCCTCCTCTGCGGATGCAAGATGTGTTGACCGCTTTGATCAAAGCGTATGAAATTCAGGGGGTATTAGCTCTCACCAATAGTTTCAATCAAGTGGGTCTGGATCACGTGGCCTTGGTTAAAATCGCCAGCACCGCAGTGATCACTCAATTACTAGGTGGCGATCGCGACGCAATTTTACGTGCACTCTCCCATGCTTGGTTGGACGGTCACAGTTTACGCACCTATCGTCACGCGCCCAATACCGGTTCGCGTAAATCATGGGCCGCCGGTGATGCCAGTCGTCGTGCAGTGGAATTGGCGTATTTGGTTTTGGCCGGCGAAATGGGTTATCCCAGCGTCTTAACCACACCGCGTTGGGGGGTGCAAGACGTGCTAATGCAGCAAAACCCCATTGAATTGAGTCAACCATTAAGCAGTTATGTGATGGAAAATATTTTATTCAAAATTCAATTCCCAGCGGAATTTCACGCACAAACTGCGGTTGAGGCAGCCATTCAATTACACCCGCAAGTGATCAACCGTCTGGATGAAATTGAACGCATCGAATTATCCACGCAAGAATCGGCCGTGCGGATTATTAGTAAAACCGGCCCCTTACACAATCCAGCTGATCGGGATCACTGTTTGCAATACATGGCTGCCATTGGCCTGATCTTCGGCGAATTGACAGCAAAACACTATGAAGATGACATCGCGGCCGATCCCAGAATTGACGCGTTACGCGCAAAAATGCAGGTACGGGAAAATCCACAATTTACTCAAGATTATTTAGACCCGACCAAACGCGCCATTGGCAATACGCTGCAAGTATTTTTCACCGACGGTCAAGCCACGGATGCTGTCACCATCGATTACCCTATCGGCCATCGTCGACGCCGAGAACAAGGTCTCCCTTTATTGATGGAAAAATTTCAACAAAACTTAGCCACCCATTTTCCACCCGCTCAGTGCGCCACCATTTACGAATCTTGCCAAGATTTTACCGCTTTGAGTCAACAGTCGGTGCCTGAATTTGTGCAGCAGTGGCTCCCAAAAGTATGATCGGTTTATGAAAAATCGATTTTAATGTAACCGTACTCTGGGATCGACAAGAGTATACGAAATATCGGTTAAAATCAGTCCGATGATGTACAACACCGATCCCAAAAATACCATAGCCCGCACAATGGCAAAATCTTGTTGGGCAATTGCGTCAATGGTATAACTGCCCAAGCCAGGGATACCAAAAAATGACTCCAAGACTAAGCTTCCCATAAACAACGTCGGAATAATCACCACCACCCCGGTTAAAATTGGGATCATGGCGTTTTTCAACACATGGCGGAATAACACCCGCCACTCACGCAAACCTTTGGCCCGAGCGGTACGCACATAATCTTTACCCATTTCTTCTAGAAAAATCGTCCGATACCAACGCGCACCAGCACCAATACCACCAATCACCCCAACGATCACCGGTAAAATTAAAAATTTAACACTGGCAAACCCTTCATCAAATCCAGAAATAGGCATCCACCGCAATAATTTACCCAATAAATACTGTCCACCAATAATGTAAAACAATCCAGAAATGGACATTAACACAATGCACAACATCACCCCGGATAAATCCAAATAAGTCGATCGAAAAAATACCATGGTCATGGCAAAAGTGATATTGAGCAACAATCCCACCAATAAAATCGGTACGGCAATGGCTAAACTCGGCCACATCCGTTGATTGATATCGAAACTGATATCACGCCCACTGTCAGATACCCCAAAATCAAAGGTAAATAACTTCAATGACTTTTGTGCAAACAACGTATCGGTGACTTGCTGTATCCCACTGGCTTGGTGATTGATGAACAGAGGTTTATCATAGCCATGTTGAGCTTTCCAAGCATCAATTTGCGCTTGGCTGATGTGTTTTTCCCCCAAATGCGCCCGCGCCATATCATCCGGTGAATTCACTAAAAAAAATAAAGAGAAGGTGATGAGATTCACCCCAACCAACACCGGCAAAGCATACAGTAACCGCCGCAAAATATAATTGAACATACGCCAATTACGTTGAAGTCAGGGAAGTGAACATGGGTTGGCGACGCTCAACCCAACCATAAATCAAACTAAGCACACTCAAAGCAATCAAGGCGCAAGGCCACCACAGTTCAACATGTAGATAGGCTAACAGCGCTAAACCACTGAGTAACACGTTAACGATAATCACCCCAAATAAAACTTGCTGATGACTCCAACCGGCGAGATAAAGACGTTGAAACGCATGTTTTTGATGTGGCTGATACCATTGCTCCCGCGCAACAATACGACGCAATAAAGTCACGCTGGCATCAAATAAAAATAAACTATAACTGATCAACCAAACCAACAAAGGAATGTCGTATTGAATTTGCCCAACCAAAGCAAACGCAACCATCACAAATCCCAAAAAACCGCTGCCCACATCCCCCATGAATAATTCGGCTTGCGGCCAATTCCACACCAAAAAGCCACCTACCACCGCCATCAAACACACCGCCAACGCCGCCATTGCGTGCCCACCGGCCAACCAAAAACACAATGCCATCACCAATAACATGAATAACGCTTGTACCCCGGCGATGCCATCGATGCCATCCATAAAATTGTATAAATTAATCGACCAAATCACCATTGGCGGTATCGCCAACCACACCAACCCATGATAACTGGAAGCCGCCAACCACGGTTGCTGCATTTTCCACACCAAATACCAAATGCCAAATGCAATC
>WLWR01000197.1 GCA_012103495.1 Legionellales bacterium | reverse complement strand
TGGATGCCATCCACTTGAAGCTTAAAATACCAACTGAGGCAACAGGCCAACAGCGAGTCTTGTTCGCAGCTTCAAGTGGAATGGGTATAGGGGATCATGTAGGTGACTCGCACAGCTCTAAACACGGGTGGAAAATAAACCCAACCAACATTGCTCATGAGAGACTACGTAGTACCCCATCCTCCAACAACAACATGCGATCCATGGCTTGCGCCAATGTCATATCATGAGTGGCGATAATCAAACTGGTTCCTAATTGAGTCTTCAAAGCTTGCATAGACGCAAACACTTGGTTGGCCGTGTGATGGTCCAAATTACCGGTTGGTTCATCAGCCAACAAGCATTGCGGTTGATGCACCAAAGCACGAGCGATGGCCGTGCGCTGACGCTCACCGCCAGATAATTGCGCCGGTTTGTGTGATAGACGCTCAGCCAACCCCACCTGGCTTAATAAGTCACTGGCTACTTGGCTGGCTTGTGTCGGCGATTGACCAGCAATCAATAATGGAATGGCCACATTTTCCAGTGCGGTAAATTCTGGCAACAAATGGTGAAATTGATAGACAAACCCCAGCTTGCAATTGCGAATTTGACACCGCTGCCGTTCACTTAAAGTTTGCAAATCATGTTGCTCAATACACACTTGTCCAGTAGAGGGTTGATCCAATCCACCCAACAAATGCAGCAAAGTGCTTTTTCCCGACCCTGAAGGGCCCACAATTGCGACACTTTCTCCCGCACCCAAGGTGAAATCAAGTCCCTGCAACACATTGATTTGTTTGGCACCATCGGCATAGGTTTTCACCAATTGCTGTGCACAAATAATGAACGATGATTTATTCATAACGCAAGGCCTGTGCTGGTTGAGTTTTTGCGGCACGCCAAGCCGGATACAAAGTCGCAAAAAAACTCATGACTAAGGTAAACCCAGCAATTTTAATCACATCTGACCACACAATTTTGGAAGGTAAGTAATCTAAAAAATAACTGGTATTAGCTAATATTTGTTGTCCTAAAATTGCTTGAATCCCATTAACAATTTCGGTGGTATTCATCGCCAATACCAAGCCTAAAATCAATCCCAACGCCAGCCCAACCAAACCAATTACCAACCCTTGCACAATAAAAATAGCCATGATGCGATTAGGCAACATCCCCATCGTACGCAAAATTGCAATATCAGCTTGCTTATCCGTTACCACCATCACCAACGATGAAATTAAATTAAAAATAGCCACCGCAATGATCAACATTAAGATTAAAAACATCATGGTTTTCTCTAATTTGATGGTATCAAAAAAAGCACCAAACTGTTGCGTCCAATCACTCACGATATAATTACCTGGCAAGGTTTGTGTCAATTGTTCCGCAATCAGCGGCGCCTGGTAAATGTGCTCCGTACGCAGGCGCAAGCCAGTAACAGCATCACCCAATTGAAACAGTGTCTGCGCATCTTGCAAATGCATGAACGCCAGTGCATCGTCAAAATTAAAGGCATTACCCGCAGAAAAAATTCCCACCACGGTAAACCGTTTGAACCGTGGCAACAAACCGGCGGGCGTCACGCTGGCCTGAGGAATCATTAAATTCACCTGCTCACCCACCAACAACCCCAAACTCGCCGCCGCTTGTGCACCAATCACCACCCCATATTCCCCAGGTTGCAAAGCCATTAACCGCCCTTCAATCAACCGCTTGTCCAAATCAGTCACTTGCGTTTCTAGCTCTGGCAAAATACCAATCGCAACAATCGGCAACACTTGCTCAAAATGGGTCAACATTCCCTGCCCACCCACATACGGTGCAACACCTTCCACCCCAGGAAAATCAGCCACTTGTGGTAAAATCGTCAACCAATCAGGCATCTCACCGATGTAACTATTCACCGTAGCATGCGGTGCCATACTGAAAAACCGTTTGCGAATTTCTTCATCAAATCCATTCATCACTGACAACACAGTGATCAACGTTGCCACCCCCAAAGCAATCCCCAGCATTGAACACAAGGCAATGAATGAAACAAAATAATTTTTACGTTTGGCACGGGTATAGCGTAACCCAATAAATAAAAACAGAGGTTGATACATACCGTTGATTGACTCAATATGAGCTGATTTTTAAAACGCCAGATCATACCAGTTGTATGATTATTACACTACCTTTACCCATCCGCATTGACCACAATTCACTATAGTAGTCGAATGCAAGTTCACCTGATATACTACGTCCCCATATTTATTTAAGTTTTATTTGTAGCCACAGTGACATCAGTTATGGGATTAAATGAATCAGCCGCCGAATTATTCAATGGATTTTCCAAATTATCACGCAAAGAACGCTTTCAACGTTTGATGGCGATGGGGGCACTCACCGCCAACGATATAAAACACTTAAGTACCAACCATCAGCTGTCCACCGACTTAGCTGAAAAATTCATCGAAAATGTCATTGGTTATTTTCAATTGCCTTTAGGCGTTGCGACCAATTTCCGCATTGATGGCCACGATTACATTATCCCAATGGCGGTAGAAGAAACTTCCATCATTGCCGCTTTATCCAAATCGGCCAAATGGATCCGTCATCATGGTGACATCACTACCCACATCACCGGTCAAACCAACATTGGCCAAATCCAAATTGCCCGGGTAAAAGATTTTGCCAATTTACAAGCCATTGTCGAACGCAATCGTGACTTTCTTATTGAGCAAGCCAATGAGCAAGTGGCGTATGGTTTGGTGCGGCGTGGCGGTGGTGTACGCGACATTCAATTGCGTAAACTGATCCGGCCTGATCAGCAAGTGATGGCCGTCCTGCATGTGCACGTGGATTGTGTTGATGCCATGGGTGCCAATATTATTAATCAAGTGTGTGAATTTCTAAAAGCACCCTTAGAAAACTTGACTCATGAACAAGTTACTATGTGTATTTTATCGAATTTAAACGATAG
>WLWR01000196.1 GCA_012103495.1 Legionellales bacterium | reverse complement strand
GGTTTCCTGAAATATGATAATTACCTAAGTAATGTATTAAATGAACAATTGTTTTTAGTTAAAAATGGTTTTTCATATAGTGATACTATGAATATGTCTTGTTATGTAAGAAAATACTATATTAATATTTTACAACCAAAACAAGAATAAATATACCTGTTATAATATTTATAATATATAAACTATTAGATATGAAAAAATATAATGAAATAATAAATTATATGAATAATTACATTGATTTATTATTGGAACAAAATTATAGTCAGGAAAAATCAGAAATATTAGATATAAAATCAGAAATTGAAGGTTTACGTGATGAGATATATGACTATTATAACACTTCTAATTTAGATGTGTCATTTCCTTATACTTTTTGTAGAATAGTTTTTGATGGTGAATATGAGTTAGAATTACCTAAATATGGTTTAAAAAAAATAAATAGAACATTAAAGGGAGAAATGTTTTTTGATATTATTGGTGGTTCTATTGAAAAGAACACAATCTTTTTAAAAACAACTAGTTTGGAAAATACTTCGTTTGAAATAAAATTAACTAATTTTGATACTTTTGAATTATTTAAAAGACAAATAGGTTACGCTAATTTAGTATATAATAAAATATATGAAGGTAATGAAGAGAAAATAAAATTTAAATTTGTTAATTTAAAATAAAATGGAAAAAGAATTTGCTGAAATATTTCTTAAACAATTAGAAGAAATAGAAAAAAAACTAAATAAAATACAAGAAAAAAGTAAAAAAGTAAAAAATAAATATGAACACAACAGGGGGCATATTGCGAATGAGTTCAACGTAACACCGCGCTATTATACGTAGCGTCAGATTTTGACAAGTTCGCCAATAACCCATAACAACACCAACCAGGGTGGCAAAAAGAGTGGCCCAGATAGCCAAACGTAATGTGGTGGCCAAACCCTGGAGTAATAAGTTGGATACCCAAGACTGGGACTCTTCGTCATATTTGACTAAAAACCCCAATACCCGCTCCCAATTCCACTGGTAAACCAATACATCGTTGACCCTATAAACGGCGTAAAACACAAAAGCGATTACAATGCCGAATAGCAAATAGTCCAATAGGGTAAAACGCCCTTTGGCAGCGACGGGGGGTGAATTCCGATCCATTAATAATTGAAGGCAAACAAGCTGGAAACAGACTTATCCTGTTTCCAGCCTGATCGGTCCTTGTGCGACAATATCAATTAAGATACCAGTTGTTTGGATACGGTTTCCCTTGGATCACTTGGGAGCAACCATGTCTTTCCATGCCGATTGATCCTGGAACCAATAGTCGTGACGACTTTTAATCCAGCCACTGCTGGTATTCACAGTAATCCAGTTGCTGAAGAAATTCATCGCATCATGGTCACCCTTGCGCATAGCAAATGCTTCATCACCACGGGTTAGATTTTCACTACCAAAAGGGAGAAATACTTTGTCCGGATGGGCATCAGACCAAAAACGTGGCTTCGGTGCGCTTGAGATCATTGCATGGGCATTGCCATTAACCACTTCCTGAAATGCTTGGGCGTCATCGTCAAACCGCCGTACGCTGGCTTTAGGAAACAATTTTGCAGCCGCTTTACAAGGAGTGGCTCCTCTGCGACACGCGATAGTAACGTCAGACGAATTGAATTGTTCCCGCTTATTGAAATCCCCGGCGAGTTGAGTGCTCGCTGCCATTTGTTGGCCTGAATGAGCATATGGTGTTGTAAAATTGACCGTCAGGTTACGCTGGGGGGTAATCGACATACCGCCGATAATGATATCGAACTTCTTGGCAATTAATGCTGGAATAATTCCACTCCAAGCGGTAGGGACAAATTCAACCTCAACGCCCATATCTTCAGCGACCTTGGTGGCGACATCAATTTCAAATCCCATGAGATTGCCTTCTGTATCACGCATGGCCCAAGGCACGAACGTTGACATACCGACCTGGAGTGTGCCGCGTTTTTGGATGTCGCTGAGTAAATCCGCCGAGGCGGTCCAGGATGTCATCAGCAAAGCTACGAGTAAAAAGCGTTTCAGATATTTTATAATCATGAGTAATCCTCCTTAGGATGGGTGGTATAGAGAAACAGGTGTTATCGCTTTTGAATGCTCATCTTCTTTTCCAATTGGCCAACACAGACCGACAATGTAATGGTCAGCGCCAAGTAGATACCAGCGATAATGAACCAAATCTCAAACGCCATGAAGGTGTCTGAGATCAAATTCAAGCCGGTGGTGGTCAATTCCGCTACCGCAATAACACTGACGATAGCGGAATGTTTGATCAAGGATATCAGTAAACCAGTTAGTGGCGGCAGAATCAGTGGCATTGATTGCGGAATGATGATGTAGAAATATTTATTCCAGGGGGTTAGTCCGATTGCATCACCGGCTTCAAATTGGCCATGATCGACACCCTGAATACCGCCACGAATAATCTCGGAGGCAAATGAGCCTTCAAAAAATGCGAGACAAAGTATACCCGCCCAAAAACGGTCAATACCAAGAATCGGAGCAAGTACAAAGTAAAACAGGAACAGTTGCACTATTAGGGGCGTATTGCGAATAGCCTCCAGATAAACTGTGGCGATCAAGCCCCCGGCTCTGGACTGGGAAAGTCGCGCAAAAGCAGTAATGAAACCGATAATAATTGCCAGAACTCCACTGATTGATGCAAGCTGTAGTGTGACAATCAGTCCCTTATACAGTGGACCCCAAATAAACTCTCCATCAACGACACGATAGAAAAACGGTTCAACACGATACCACTGCCAATTGTATTCCATTGCCATTGCACCACGCCAAATCAACCAGCCAGCCACGGCAAGCGTAAGTATCGCCCAACCAATTTGACCAACGGTTTTTATACTTCTAACCGGATCGAATTTGTCATGGGGGCGCTGACGGCGATCAGGATCACGCAGCGAAGATTTGCTGACGGTAT
>WLWR01000195.1 GCA_012103495.1 Legionellales bacterium | reverse complement strand
AACCGTAGGTGTGGGGGGCCAATTGTGGTTTAACTTTGGGTGCTGCTTTTGCTGGGATGGAGCCAAAGTATTTTTTAGCCCATTGATAAACCTGATTGGGGTCCACATCACCAACCACTAACAACGCTGCATTGCTTGGGGTGTACCATGTGTTATACCAAATTTGTAAATCGGTGAGTTGTAAATGATCCAAATCATTTTTCCAACCGATGATGGGGTGATGATAAGGGTGTGCCTGGTGGGCAATGGCATTAAATTGCTCAAAAGTTGCTGCATGGGGGTCGTTATCGGTGCGCATCCGACGTTCTTCTTGGACCACTTGCAATTCTTTTACAAAATCGGCTTGTTTTAACTGTAAATTTTGCATCCGATCGGCTTCTAATTTCAGACTAATGGGTAACTTATCTGCGCTGATTTTTTGAAAATAGCCGGTAAAGTCATGGCTGGTAAAGGCATTTTCGATGCCACCTTCTGCGGCGATCAATTTTGAAAATTCATTCGGGCCTAACGATTGGGTCCCTTTAAACATCATGTGCTCTAACACGTGTGAAATCCCACTGAGCCCTCCCGGTTCATCGGCGGAACCAACCTTGTATAAAATCATGCTGATCACATTGGGGGCACGATGATCTGGTTTCACATACACTTGCAAACCATTGGCCAAGGTATAGCGTTGAATGTCGGCTCTCGCATTGGCTGATGTAGCCCAACCGATGCTCAGAGCACATAAAATGGATAGGATAAATTTGTACATGGAAGGTTAGATCCTCACATTGGTCGATGCTAAACTGTGCCCCATTATAGAAGAGGTTGATAAGATGTTAAATATATTTAAACGGCGCAAGGTTTCGGAGTCATCCGAGCGCCCAGGGTTGTTTCAGCGTTTAACCCAAGGACTTGCCAAGACCGGTTCGACGATGGGTAGTGGTATTGCCAATTTATTATTGGGAAAAAAACAATTAGATCAGTCGCTTTTGGAAGAGATTGAAACACATTTATTAATGGCCGATGTTGGGGTGGCAACCACGGACCAGATCATTGAACAATTGACTCAGCAAATTGATCGCAAAGCACTGACTGATGGCGAGCATGTGCTACAGCAATTGCAGCAAATGCTATTTGACATGATTGCTCCACAGCAACAACCATTGGTGATTGATGAAACCAAAAAACCATTTGTTATTTTGGTTGTGGGTGTCAATGGTGCTGGTAAAACCACGACCATTGGTAAGCTAACCAAACAATTGCAAGCGCAGGGTAAACAAGTGATGTTGGCGGCGGGTGATACGTTTCGTGCGGCGGCGATTGAACAATTGCAAGTGTGGGGCGAGCGTAACAATGCGCCAGTGATCGCCCAATATGCGGGGGCTGATAGTGCTTCAGTGATTTTTGATGCATTGCAAGCGGCTAAAGCTCGACAAATGGATGTATTGATTGCTGATACTGCGGGGCGGTTGCATACTCAAACCAATTTAATGACGGAATTAACCAAAGTGGTGCGGGTGCTGCGCAAATTGGATTCACAGGCACCGCATGAAGTGCTGTTGGTATTGGATGCTGGCAATGGTCAAAACGCGTTGGTACAAGCCGAACAATTTAAAGCGGCTGTTTCGGTGAGTGGATTGGCGTTAACCAAATTTGATGGCACGGCTAAAGGGGGTATTATTTTTGCGCTCAGCTCTCAATTGAACATTCCTATTCGTTTGATTGGGGTCGGTGAAAGTATTGATGATTTGCAATCGTTTGTCGCGCAAGATTTTATTGAGGCGTTGTTTGCATCGCACGAAGATCCTCATCGTACTTGAAGCTTAAAACGTGATTGCAGTTCGCAGCTTCAAGTGGAATGGGTATAGTTGGGATAATTATTTAAAGAGATTTAGGATCGCAGGGGAATTTTTTAGGGAAATGCAAAGTGAATTTAGTATATTCACCGATTTTTGCGTGGCAAGTAATGTCACCTCCGTAGGCATTCATGACCAATTTACAAAAGCTTAATCCTAAACCAGTGCCTTCTTTGCGAGAAGTATAAAATTGTTCAAAGATTTTTGCTGTTTCTTCAGGTGTCATGCCTCTAGCGGTGTCTGTGACATGCATTAAGTGCATACGGTCGGTTTCCTCTGTGGTAAAGGTAACTTCACCTTTACTTTCTTCACGAATAAAATGTAGCGCATTGCTTAATAAGTTCCAAATAATATGTCGTGTGAACAGTGCATCCCCTAAAAAACAAAAAGAATTAGGCATGTCCAAGTGAACCCACTCGCGTTCATGCGCATATTTAAAGGGGAAAATTTCAATGGCTTCCTCAAGGCAAAGTTTAATATCACAGGATTTAAATGTTGTGGTGTCAATATGCTCTATCGACATATTTTTGAGCTGCAGGGTGATTAAAGCATTGCCTTCATTAAAAGCTGCTTGTTGTACTCCAGCTGCTAATGAATAAGCTTGTGCATAATCTGGTTGAGGATCTGTACCACTACCACCCCATCTACCTGCATAACAGTTAATTGGGATAACAGCTTCTTCTATTAAAACTTCAGAAAATTGATCTACAGGTAAACCTCCAGCTCTGTAATAAGTTAAGAAAGGTAATTCAGCATTTCTAGGTAATCTAGTTGCTACTCTTGTAGAGCAAATATTACTTATAGGTGTTCTATTTAATGCCCAAGCTCTAAATACTACTTCTGCATCAGGTGCAGATTTTTGGTCTCCGTATGCCATTTATCTCCTATAAATCTTCAAATCTAATTATATACCCTTTACCCTTTTGTTTCCCGATTCTATAACCTTGATAATCTCTTTCTCTGTGTCTATATCTAATTCCATCTTCTCTAGCTTTTAATGCTGCTGTAAGAGATCCAACTGGTATGGTAATAGTTGTAACATCACCATCTACATCATATACTGTTAAAGTAATAGTATCTCCTAGCTTACCCCATATAACAGTACTTCCATCTAAAGTAAAGGTACCAGATTCAACTCCTGTTTCAGCAAATAACTGCTCTGTAACTTGTTTAGAAAGTTCTGAATATA